>JAKSAU010001195.1 GCA_022361535.1 Desulfobacterales bacterium | reverse complement strand
TTTATGATTTTCCTGATTTTGATGAAAACACAATGGCCACAACCTTTTATACCACCGGCACAACAGGCTTGCCCAAAGGGGTCTTTTTCAGCCACCGCCAGATCGTGCTTCACACTTATGCTGCCATGTCCGGTTTATGCGCTTATGATGCCCAGGCCAACATCAACTCTTCTGACGTATACATGCCAATGACCCCGATGTTCCACGTCCATGCCTGGGGCATGCCCTATTTGATGACCCTGCTGGGATCAAAACAAGTATACCCGGGACGGTATGAACCTGAAATGCTTCTCAAGCTGATCCTCACGGAAAAGGTCACCTATTCCCACTGTGTGCCAACCATCATGAACATGCTGGTCACAAGTCCTGCCATCAAAAAGGTCAACCTTGAAGGCTGGAAAGTGATTATCGGCGGGTCTGCACTGTCCCAGGGACTGTGCAAGCAGGCCTTAGAGCATGGAATAAACCTTTACACGGGTTATGGCATGTCTGAAACCTGCCCTTTGCTCACCCTGGCCAATATCAAACCTCATTTAAGGGAAAAGAGCGAAGATGAACAGGTGGAAATCCGTTGCAAAACCGGCCTGCCCGTTCCCAACGTCAAACTGGAAATAGTAGATGTAAAAGGCGATCCTTTACCCCATGACGGCCAGACAGCAGGTGAAGTAGTTGTCCGCAGCCCATGGTTGACCCAAGGGTATGTCAAGGATGAAGACAAAAGCGCTGAACTTTGGGCCAACGGCTGGCTTCATACCGGAGACATCGGCACTATTGACAGCGAAGGCTACCTGAAAATCACAGACCGGCTCAAGGATGTCATCAAAACCGGCGGGGAATGGATCTCATCACTTGAGCTAGAAGATATCATCTCTCGTCATGAGGCAGTAGTAGAAGTTGCCGTTGTCGGAATTGAAGATGAAAAATGGGGAGAGCGGCCGTTGGCCATGGTGGTTCTCAGGGATGGATTCCAGGAAAAAACAACAGAAAAAGATATCCAAGATTTCTGCATGACCTTCGTGGAAAAGGGCCAGATTCCCAAATATGGCGTACCGTCCAAAGTGGTATTGGATGCTGAAATCCCTAAAACCTCTGTGGGAAAGATCTCTAAAAAAGATATCCGGGCTCAGTATAACGAATAATAAAAACTTCGGCTGCTCCGTACCTTTCGGAGCAGCCTTTTTCTATCAGAAAAATCTTTAACGGAACAAAGACTTCACCCAGCCCATGACACCGCTTTTCTTTTTGGGTGCCTGACGGGAAGGAGCCTGTTTTTTAGTTCTTGCTGACGAGGTACGGGTACCCGGTTTTGATGCGCCGGATTTGGGAAACATTGACCCCGCCTTCTTCTGCAGGCTCCGTGTAAGTTCATCCGTTAAGGCTTCCTGGGTTTCGGGTTTTGCAATGGACAGCTTTGGTTTTTGTCCCAAAAAGGTATTTGGCAGTTCAATAAGATTTCCATCGCCATTGGCCCCAATCCCGCAGTTACCGGCAATGGCATAAGCAAATTCGACCAGCCCGGCCACAAGAATATAGTCAGGCTCGGCATGCTGCGGCATATGGCAGAACCCAACCCCTTCACAGATATTGGCAGGCAGGTTCCAGGTTCTCAATACCCTGGCGGCCACAAGGCTGTCTGTCGTACCAAATACATCTTTCTCAATCTCATAGAGGGGCGATTCAAACTTCCGGGCCTTTGCCACGCAATCAGCAAATTTTCTGGGATAATGAATGGCAAATAAAAGTTTGCCCAAACCTTGCAGCATTCCTGCCATATAAAGATCGCCTGGCTTTACATCCATACCCAGAGCCGGATGGCCAAGCCGCCTGGCTGCAACAGCACAGGCCCAGGAAAAAGCCCAGAAATCATTATAGGAAAACCCTTCAATGTCCGGAAACTTGGGCAGCATTTTTTGAAAAAAACCCAGGCAAACCGTATTTACGGCTTCTCTAAGACCAATACGGGTAATAGCAGCCCTTAAGGTGGTAATCTTTTCAACTTCACTGTAATACGAGGAATTGGCCAACTGCAGAATCCTGGTAAAAAGACCCGGGTCAGACTCCACAAGATTGGCAAATTCAGGAATATCGATATTATCCTCTGGCTGACGGACCATTTGAAAAATCTGACGCATATTTTCAGGTATTGCAGGTATCTCCACACTTGTGGTGAGAATTTCCTGTGCAAGACTTAAAGCAATGGTTTTTTCACCGACCAGGGAATCAGTCATAATGATAAGATCCTTTATTATCAATTGGATGAACGGTTTTCGACAACGCTGCCTAATTATGTATACTCAGGCTGTGGTTAAGTCAAATAATTATTCCCTTTGGCTGGTACATCCAGCCTTGTTAACGGCTTGGCAAATCGGTTCATTTATTCTAAGAAAAAGGCATCAGACATATTTTTTAAAAACCTGGCAGCTATTTCTTAAGATAAGCGAGCTGGTATCCATCTAAACTATTAAACTTCTGAACATTTTTTAACAATTTGGCTCTATACTTTATTATTTCTTCGTTATATAGAACCGTCACACATCCAAATTCAGGTCTTTCATGGAGCAACCCCTTGAAATCACATAATTTGGATTTAAAATGGAATATCTTTAATTTTTCTTGATAAGGATCGATTCATGGACGCCACACCCAAACCTGAGGTACCGTTCACAAGACGACTTTTACGTTTTATCTGGCACAGCATGCCTTTTGCCGCTGTTATGCTTGTCATTGCCTTGGTCGTTTTGCCGCTCATGCAAAAAATTTCTGCACAAAAAGCGGACCTGGAACAACAACAGGCCATGCAGATCAAAGAAAACCGGGCCCTCACAAATGTGGTGACCATGGAAATGCAGCCCGGGCTTGTGACCGAAAAAATCAGCCTGCCCGGAACGGCCAAGCCCTGGATATCATTAACTGTTGTTGCTGAAATAAAAGGTAAAATCGTTACCAAAAAGGTGGAAGAAGGCCAGCATGTAAAAAAAGGAGATATTCTGGCTGTAATCGATCCCAGGGATTACAAGCATAACTACTCCTCTGCTTTGGCATCCTATGAAACAGCCAAAACCAATGCTGACCGGTACAAGGCCTTGTCTAAAAAACAGTTTATCACCCAAACCCAGCTTGATGATGCCGAAGCAAGGGTTAAAACCACCCGGGCAGCCATGGATCTTGCCAAGCTGAACCTTGACCGGAGTACCATTCGCTCCCCCATGGAAGGGGTCGTAGACCGGGTCTATATCGAATACGGAAATTTTCTGGATGCGGGAGATCCGGTTGTATCAATCCTTGAGATGGACCGGCTTAAAGTGGAAGTGGGCATACCTGAATCAGATGTGGCTGCCGTTCGCAAACTTGAAAAGTTTGATATGCGGTTTGATGCCCTTGGTGGAAAAAATGTCACCGGCTCCTATCATTACCTTTATAAAACAACAGACTCTTTGGCCAGGCTGTATAACCTTGAAATTAAAGTGGATAACCCGGAGTTCCAGATCCTGCCTGATATGTTTGCCAGGGTCACTATTATAAAGAATCAGACCCGGGAAGGTCTGGCTGTTCCCATTTATTCTTTGGTTACAAAAAATAAAGAGACCGGTCTTTTTGTTGAGACCGACGGCCAGGTTGCTTTCAGACCTGTTGAAACAGGGTTCCAGGACGGCTGGAGAATCCTTGTGGCTCAAGGGCTTGAACCAGGAGATAACGTCGTGGTTGTCGGACACCGTTTAATTGAAGACGGTGAAAAGGTAAATGTTGCAAGGACAGTTAAGACCATGGAGGAGTTGGTTCAATGATACTGTCTGATACGGCTGTAAAAAACAGGATATCCGTATTAGTCCTGGTTATCATCATTGTGGGTATCGGGCTTTACGCATATAATGTCCTGCCCCGGGAAAGCGACCCGGACATCACCATCCCATACGTATTTGTGCATACAGAGTACCGGGGCGTATCTGCCACAGATATTGAAACGTCCATCACCCTTAAGATCGAAAAAAAGCTCAAGGGTTTGGATAAGGTAAAAAATATATCATCTGTCTCCTCACAAGGCCTGTCCCAGATCAATATTGAATTTCTACCTGGAACCGATATTGATGAGGTCCTCACCAAAGTCAAGGACAAGGTGGATGAAGCCAAAAACGACCTGCCCACAGACCTTGAAAATGATCCCCTTGTCTATGAGGTAAATTTCTCGGAAATGCCGATTGTGGTATATTCCCTGGCTGGTAATGCCGGCCCCAAAGAGCTTAAAAAAATTGCAGACGATCTTAAAGATGAGATAGAGGCGGTGCAAGGGGTTCTTGAAGTGGATGTGACCGGCGGCCAGGAAAGAGAAATCCGGGTGGAAGTGGACACGGACAAATTGGCCTATTACCGGATTCCTATTACTTCCCTTCAAACCGCCGTGGTAACGGAAAACCAAAACACCTCGGGCGGGGCTATCACATTGGGTGATGGCCGGTACCAACTCAAAGTACCAGGTGAATTTGAAACGCCTGAAGAAATTCTTTCCCTTGTGGTGGCCACCCATGAAGGCCGCCCTATCTATCTAAAAGATGTAGCAACCGTGCTGGACGGCATCAAAGATGAAACTTCCAGATCCCGCCTTAACGGTGTGAACTCGATCAATATCTCCGTTAAAAAGCGGGTGGGTGAAAACATCATCTTTATTTCTGATAAAATCGATGAGATTGTTGAACAGGCAAGTCTTTCCTTTCCCAAAGGCACCACCATCACCAAGCTGATGAACAAATCCAAGGATATCCGGGCCATGGTGGCTGACCTTGAAAACAATATTATTTCAGGCCTAATTCTTGTTGTGGTCGTACTTTTTGTAGCACTTGGCATACGAAATGCTTTTTTGGTAGGCCTTGCCATTCCATTTTCCATGTTCCTTTCCTTTGCCGTACTTTATGCACTGGGCATTACCTTGAACATGGTTGTGCTTTTCTCATTGACCTTGGCTTTGGGAATGCTTGTGGACAATGCCATCGTCATCATTGAAAACGTATACCGGTACATGCAGCAAGGAATTCCAAGAGTTGAGGCCGCCATGAAAGCCACGGGCGAAGTAGCATGGCCGGTCATCGGATCAACTTTGACCACTCTAGCGGCCTTTTTTCCCATGATTTTCTGGCCCGGCATCATGGGCGAGTTTATGAGTTTTCTGCCCATTACCCTTATTGTGACGTTAAGCTCATCCCTGTTTGTGGCCCTGGTGATTAACCCGGCCATGTGCGCCTTTTTTATGAAAACAAAAGGGCTTCAGAAAACATTGACGGCCCAGGAGATTGAGGCCAAAGGTGAACAGCCCATAGAGATAAAAGGCTTTGTACTTAAAACTTATGAATTGATCCTGACCCAATCCCTAAAGCATAAACTCACGGTTCTTGTTGCCTCTTTTGCCTTGCTGGTCTTTTTATGGCAGGTCTGGATGTTGCGTATCGGCATTGAAAAACCTGTGGAGTTTTTCCCGTCCATTGACCCCAAATCCGCATATGTAAACATTGATGTGCCTGAAGGGGCTGACCTTGAATACATTGATCGGACAGTTAAAGAAGTGGAGCGGGCTATTGCAGGACGTCCGGATGCACCGTACCTTGAGGCCATTGCAAAGCAGGAGCATGAACGCTCAGACGGCTCTGTTTTTATGGCACCGTCGGATATCAACAATATCGAGCATATTTACACTCGAGTGGTTCAAAACGCAGGGGCATCGATATTTGACTCCAACCTGCCCAATCATATCGGTATCCAGTTTATTGATTTTGAGGACCGAACCAGCCCCACAAAGGCGGATTTAGAAAAGATCCGCAAGCGGGTGGCACATATTCCAGGTGTCAAAATTACAGTGGATGAGTTAAAAGAAGGGCCGCCAACCGGACCGCCCATCAATATTGAAATTTCCGGGGAAAACTTCAATGTACTCAGCAGAATTGCAGAAGAAACAAAAAAAATCGTTGAAAGTGTTCCCCATGTCAAGGATATAAGAGACGATTACCAGGGTGGACTGCCGTCTGTTCAGGTAAAGATAGACCGGCAGAAAACAGCCCTTTTCGGTCTGACCACCTCCTCAATCGGTACAGCTCTCAAAATTGCCTATAACGGTTTGGATGTTTCCACTTACTATGAAGGGGATGAGGATTATGATATCACCGTTACCCTGGCTGAATCCGACCGTAAGGTCACCGATATTCTGCATAAACTCATGATCCCGACACCCACAGGACAGATTGTGCCCCTGACCACCCTGGCTGAAATCAACTATAAGGGCACCATCGGTGACATTGTCCGCAAAAACCATGAGCGGGTGGTCACGGTCCAGGCCAATGTGGATGAAACGAAGATTACCGGTACTGTGGCCAGAATGCAGGTCATGGAACTGATGAAAAAATTGGAACTGCCTGCAGGTTACAAATACAAATTTACCGGTGAAGATGAAGAGCAGCAGGAAGCTCAGAAATTTTTATCCAAAGCCTTTATAATTGCATTATTTTTGATTTTTCTAATCCTGGTAACCCTGTTCAATTCCGTGGTCCAACCGGGCATCATTTTGACATCTGTGATCCTGTCATTGGGCGGGGCGTTCTGGGGCCTTGCCGTTATTGGTTCTCCTTTTGGCGTCATCATGACAGGGGTGGGTATCATTTCCCTTGCCGGGGTTGTGGTCAACAACGCCATTGTGCTCATCGATTATACCAATAAACTGCGCAGTTCAGGCATGAGTGTAACAGATGCGGTTATTTCAGCCGGCGCCACGCGTTTAAGACCTGTTATACTAACAGCCATCACCACTATTCTAGGGCTTTTGCCCATGGTAACAGGTGTATCCTATGACTTTCATATCATGGGCATGTCATGGGCTTCGGAGTCCAGCCAGTGGTGGCGGTCTATGGCCATTGTGGTAATTTTCGGCCTGATGATTGCGACCATCCTTACATTGGTGGTTGTACCGACACTCTATGCATTGATTGAGCAGGTCAAAGAGTTTCTGGCCAGGGCGTATAACCGGACCCGGACATTTTTCTTAGGACCGCCGGAGTCAGAAACTTTATAAAAGCAAGATCAAGCGCGTCTGCAGATACCGGCTCGTTTATCCTGGAAATGGCTGCCGTATTTTTTCCAAAAAAAACGAGCCTGAGTGCCAAATTTAAATTATAGAAACCTGACAGACCGTTTCTGAAAACTCAAAAAGATTACCACAATGGTATAAGCAGTCACTTCTCTTGTGACACCCGCGCCTAATATATGCCAGTTGGTTATATTCTGAGCTCATGGACCAAAAATAAAGAATAATGGAGATTATCATACATCTCCAGCTAAACCAGGTCTATATTTTTACAGTTAAATACTTCTAAACCTGTCCACATCCATATCAAGGCGTTTTATAATTTTCTGGATGGAAGCCCTCTCCAAACCACTGAGTCGGGAGGCTTCAGAAATATTGCCCCGGGTCTGGGTGAGCATCCGGGTCAGATAATCCCTGGAAAAAATGTCTAAAGCGTCTTTTTTGGCATCTTTGTAAGGTATTGTTTGATAGGGATCGCTGCCACCTTGAGGCGAGACCAATTCACCGTCCACCATACGAATCAATCCCACATCAATGGTTTTCCCATTTGAAAAAACAGCCAGCCTGCGAACGTAGTTTAACAGTTCCCTGACGTTACCCGGCCATGACTGTCTGGCAAGATAAGCCATGGCTGCAGGATGGACCTCCATTGGAGCTAAGTTCATCTCCTTACAGGTCTGGTCAAGAAACGTGCGCACCAGAAGAGGGATATCGTCGTTTCGATCCCTGAGAGGCGGAACTGTTACCGAAAGGACATTGAGCCGGTAATAAAGATCCTGGCGAAAACTGCCGTCACCGATTTTCTCTTCAAGGTTCTGATTGGTCAGGGCAATAATCCTGACATCAGTTGATTTTGATATGGACGAGCCAACCGGTTTAACTTCTTTGTCCTGTAAGAATTTTAATAATTTGGCTTGGATTGGCAGGGAAATATCCCCGATTTCATCCAAGATCAAGGTGCCTTTGTCTGCAGCCAGAAAGAAACCATCACGGTTCCGTTCAGCCCCTGTAAACGCACCTTTAACATGTCCGAACAATTCGCTTTCAAGCAGTTGGTCGGGAATAGCAGGACAATTCAGAGCATGGCAGGATTCCCCTTTCCTATTGGAAAGCTTGTGGATTTCCCTTGCCACAAATTCTTTACCAGCTCCGGACTCCCCTGTCACCAAAACCGTATAATCGGTCACGGCAACAGCTGCAATCCGCTCCTGCAACTGTTTCATGACAAGGCTCTGCCATTGGCGGCTTTGTCCGGAAGACATGGATGCCACCATGTCCTTAAGCCGTTTGTTTTCCCTGGCCAGGGTGTAATGCTGAATGGCTTTTTCAACGGTGTGAAGCAAGGCGTCTTTTTCAACAGGTTTGGTAATAAAATCCCAGGCTCCTGCCTTTAGGGACTCTACCGCAGCCTCTACTGTGGCATAGCCGGTAATCATGATGCTGCAAATCCTTGGATTCACATCAAGGGCTTTTTTTAACAGGTCATGACCGGACATACCTGGCATACGAAGGTCGGATAACAGCACCCCAACTTCTTTACCTGTCATTGCAGAAAGGGCCTCTTCCCCGCTTGCTGCACCAATAATTTCACTGGCTTGAAAGGCTTTTTTCAGCTGACGGATGATCCCTTTTAAAAAATCAGTATCATCATCTACCACCAGGATGGAAAACTCAGTCATGGTTAGTTGTCCTTTAAAGGTTACAGCAGATTTTCCCCGCTATCATTGCTTGCTGCCGGGAAATAAATATTAAACCGTGTCATGGGCTTGTTTTCAACTTCAATTCGTCCGCCAAGCTCGTTGACAAAACCATATACCACAGACAGGCCCAGACCTGTTCCTTTGCCAACCGCTTTAGTTGTAAAAAACGGGTCAAAAATCTGATGCAGGATATCGTCTGAAATCCCGGGGCCGTTATCTTCAATACTCAGGCAAATCTCATCCGGTTTATTTTGAAGTGTATACAGGGTAATCTGGTCACCCTCTTCATGAAGGGCATCCACGGCATTCAGCCAGAGATTGGTCAGAATCTGCTCTACTATGGCAGAATCACATTGAATTGGTGGCAACTCTTTAGCCAGGTTGGTAGCCACATTGATCTGACGGGATTTGGCCTGGGCCTTGAAAACCTCCATCTCTGATTTTACGACAGCATTAATGTCACAGGCACCTGACAAATTCTTCTTTGGCCGGGCCAGGTTCAGCAGGTCCCGGACCACTTTTTTGGCTGACCGGGTATGTTTTAGAATCACATCCACATCCTGACCGGTTTCAGGGTCTGTCACACCGTCCTTAACCAGATCGGCATACACCTGGATCACACCAAGGGGGTTGTTAATTTCATGGGCAATACCTGCTGCCATCTTACCGATGGCAGATAGTCGCTCAGCCTGGTGCATACGGTCCAGCATTTCCTTTTCCTGGGTGATCTCCCTGGCATAGAGGACGATTCTCATACCGGCCTGATCAAGCCGGTCCAATGGATAAAGATCAAGGTCAAAATACCGGTTATCCGACAATTTGACTTCATCTTTTACCGGCTGGCCTGTATTAACCACTTGAGCAAGATTATCAGTGCATTCGGACTCCCGGGGACAGAGAATCTGCCTTAACATCTGCTCGCGGTCTGCTTTTCTTTCCCGGTCAAGAAGAATCCTGCTTCCTTCATTTGCAATGATGATGTGGCAGTCCTGGTCAATAAGGAGCAGAGGATCTGAAATGCCGTTAAATACCGACTGGAGCATATCATGCTGGAACCGGATATTTGAAAATGCATGTATGTTTTCGATAAGAATGGCAAGCTGCTGTCCCAGTGCCAGGAGAATATTCGGATCCAGATCCGAGGGGTCAGGGTCTGCCTGCCATGTCAAATTAAGAATGCCCCAATGGCTTTCCGGAGATTTAACCGGAATAAACAAGTGCCTGCCCTTAAGGAGAATTTCATCTTTCCAAAGCAATTCTTTGGCATCATCGGAAAGGTCTATAGTCTCTTTTTCCTGTTGCTTCCACGCATAATAATTCTGGGAAACCACAGTGCAGTGGTAGACGGCCTGGCTGGCTCCGTAACGTTGCCCAACACTTTTTAACAGGCTTGAAATCAACTCCCGTGTCTCCTGTGAACCTGTAAAGTCTGACAAGAGATTTACAAAAAGCTTCACATCACCCAAGTGCTTTTTGGCTTTAAGGTCCAGGGCAGCAGTCCGGTCTTCCACGCGCCGCTCAAGGTTCTGAGCATGATCCTGAAGTTCGTTCCTGGCATCGGAAAGGCATATGGCAAGTTCATCAACCCCTTCCATAAGTCCTTCAATTTCGTCTTTTTGTCCCAACCGCTCAATGATGGGAAGTTCCTGCTCCCCTGAAAACCGGGTTTTAAATACATCAGATAGTTTCTGGAGATTTTTCATAACCAGCCTGTCAAAAAACAGGCTGATCAATGCGGCAAATCCCAGAATTCCTAAAAAGTAGAGGCTTAGATACTGGTAGGTCAATTCCTTGGCCGGGGACTTGATCATGTCAACGGGGAATCCTGCTACCACAACCCCGCCGACCTCACCCACCTCATAGTGAAACCCGTTTTTACTGCCGTAAATGTCCAACAGCTCTTTTGGGGCATCTTCAGGCACCCCATGACACTGCATGCAGGAATCTTTAAAGGTTACCGGACGTGCCACAAGATGATACTCACGATCCTGGACAATAGTGGTGTCCTCCCAGAACACCTGGTTTTTATTTTGTCTGAACATTTTGATCAGGTCGGCTTCAATACCATCCGGCCTTGAGGCTGGATTCCTGGGATTTCTCGATACCCGACGATAATGATACTCTGAGGCATCCTTGACATTAAGACGGGCCATAACCTGGCGTGAAATATAGGAAGAAGACATGGCCTTCAGGACAAATCGTCCTTCAGGCAGGGTATCAAACATCTCCGGTCTTAACACGGTTTTCACGTAGTCTTGAACGGCATCGGACTGGGCCAAAAGCATTCTGGAGCGCTGGCTGATTTCCGACTCCATTATGGAATTGTAGTGAAAATACATGATAACGCTGATACAAATCCCTAATGTAATGGCGAACAGTACCAACCCGGAAATAAATTTCAGCCTGAGATTAAGTGTTTTTGACCGCATTAAACTCTCCTTTGCATGGCTTTAAAATAGAGAATCCCCAATAAAATTGCAAGGTAGGCATCAAACCTGTGTTCTCCAGGATGCACTCTACAGAGCAAGGTGCTAACTCAAGGATACACCTCTATGTAAACCACAAAGCATTTCCGCTCCAGATGAATAGCAATTTATTATTAAAATTCAGATACTTAAAACAATTTGCAGAGAAATTTCAATAATTGGTACGCCCCTTGCTATCTATGCTCTTTAAAACCCAACCCATTGAATTGGAGAGACAATGAATAGACGCATTATTGCACCCATATCCGTTTTTACAGGAATTGTGGGCGTTGTTGTTCTTACAGCCTGCACCCGTGTGTTTAATCCTGTTGTGAGCTTTATTCACAATTGGGAGGGAATTACAGCGGTTCAAACTGCCGGATGTGTGTTTTTTACCATCGCGGGATTCTGGGCTGCCTATAAGTTGCTGCACATGGTGTGCAATTATTTTGTTCCCCGTATAGAGCAGGACCAGGCCGAACTATCAACAAGCCAAGGTGTACCGGAACATGTCCGGAACCCTTAAAAATAATAAAGGTAAAAATAACCATTTATTAAAGGAGGCATTATGCCACGTATGAAAGACCACATGCCCACGATTATTATGGGTGTGTCTCTTATTGTCTACGGACTAATTGTTAATACCGGAGCCTTGTTGGGCACCATGAAGTACCTGAATACTCATAAATCCATGGATCTTCAGGTTATGATGAGCTTGATCTTAGGGGGACTGGCACTGGCCGGCGCCATTATCAACTCGGCAAAGAAACCAGGCGATTCCCTTTTTGACCGTTTCTTTTTACAACCTTTGGGCGGGGTCATCATGATCCTGGTTATGGCCATGGCCATCCGCTGGTACCTGGAACCTCTTGTAAAAATAATGAGTTCATCCTTGCAGCCAGTCCTGGGATTTAAAATCTACAAGGTACTTAACCTGAACTATGTTGTATTGGGTATTCTCGCAGGTGTGGTCCTGACCAATACCTACGGTATCCCCAAATTTGCAGAATCTGGCGTTAAATGCGCCCGTTTTGTTCTTAAAATGGGTGTTATCATGCTGGGAGCCCGGTACTCTTTTGCCGAGCTGGCCAAACTGGGGGTTTACTCTGTATGGCTGATCGGTTTCTTTGTTCTGGGTACTGTATTTATGGTGCTCTGGCTGGGTAATCTGTTTAAACAGCCCAAATCCATGACAGGTGTTCTTTCCGCTGGTATGGGTGTTTGCGGTGTGTCTGCAACTGTTGCTGTGGCACCTGTTGTAAAAGCGAAAAGTACAGAAATGGCATATACCATCGGTACCATTCTTTCCTTTGGTATTATCTGCATGTTTATCTTCCCCACCATTGGTAAACTTGCCGGCATGAACCCGGTACAGTTTGGTGCCTGGGCCGGTACCGGTATCCTTAACTCTGCACAGGTTGCAGCAGCTGCCCTGGCATTTAACGCAGTAGATATCAAGACCTTGAAGGTTGCTGAAATCTTCAACATTACCCGTGTACTGTTCCTGCCCATTATCGTTCTTGTTCTTGCCACCTGGTTTGGTAAAGAATCCGGTCATAAACTGAGCTTCAAAACTGTTGTTATCGATAAGTTCCCCATTTTTATCTTAGGGTTCCTGATTCTCTTTGGTATGTCTTCCACAGGTCTGTTCTCTCCTCCGGGCCATTACAAAGGAAAATACATTGACGTATCCTACAATGACCGTACCCAGGTCACCACTGAAGAATGGGAAGTGCTGAACAAAGCCATGGCAGCCGGCGAATTCTCTGCCCTTAATGCAGACCAGATGGCAGCGGTAAAAGACCTGATTGAACAGCGCCAGATTGCAGGTAATTATGAAGAACGCAGCGACAAGGCCCAGTTTGACAAAGTTGGTCGTGCCCGCATGACTCAGCTTGAGGGCGTACTTGCAGCAGCGAAAGCTAAAACCATTACCCTGTCTGCAGATGTGAAAAGCGCCATTAAGCATGCAGTAAAACAGGTTCACAAAAAATCAAAAACTGTTGTAACCCTGACCGACTTCATGATCTGGTTCTTTGCTTTCGGTCTTATCGGCCTTGGCATGCAGATCACCAAAAAATCTATTACCCAGGCCGGGGGATGGCCCATTGTCATGGGCGCAATTTCCGGAACGACCAAGGCGGTACTTTCCTTCTTTGTTGTTCTCTGGCTGGTTAAAGACGTTGTCCTGAACTAAAGGAGGAAACCATGAGCGAAAACAATACCACTCCCGAGAATGACGTGGATGCAAATGAAGAAAGAGCATTGTCTGTGTTTTCCAGCGAACGCAATGAAGACCTGACCGCCCTGATCTTCTGCCTGATCACCACCTTTCTGGTCTTGCTCTTTACCAAATGGCTGGTATAATCAAAACCAGATAGCCACATAACCCATGCCTGTGGCGGCCATACCGGCCGCCACAGGATTTTTATCTACCAAATACAGGAACCAAGCAATGTTCACTCATATATTGCTTTGCACCCATGGTACGGAAGGTGCTCAAAAAGCAGAAACGTTTGTCTTTTCCCAGCTTGAAAAGGACCCATCTTTAAAGGTGAGCGTTCTTACCATTTTGGATGAGGACTGGCGGGGTATGACCGGGGATGACTGGCTCAACTCAAGTAAATCCCATACCAAGTTTCTAGACCATGTTGAGGACCAGGTCACAGAAGAGATACAAGACGAGTGGCAGCGCATCAAAGCAGCCTATCCTTCAGCAGGCAAGGCTCAATTTTATCAGCGCACCGGAAATATTGCTAAAACCATGGCTGATTTTGCCACAGAGATGTCATGCGATGTAATTGCCATCGGTCCTTACCAGAAATCAAAAGGCCTTCTCGACAACCGCAGAAGCAAAGGGTTGAGAGACCGGCTTAAAAATAAAGAACTGCACCCCCTGTTGCCATGTCCCCTCATGATCCTGCCGTAAATACGGACAGCCTTGAATTTTCTCAGGATGTTGATCTCAACCTTGAGATTCCATCAGGTTTTGATGCCTCCTCCCTGTTTGAAGAAGACAGGATGCTAAGACTGCATCCAAATTGGTTTATCCAGGAATTCAGTTTAGAGGAAACAAATTTCACGGCCCGGTTAAAAGACTATGCCACGGAAAAAAATTTTTCCTTGTCCGGCAGGATCGACTGTCAACCCAAAGATGACCAGCTTATTCACCTCCAGCTTGACCAGGCGATTGTTACACGTATCACCTTTTATGCAAAAAACAACACGCTTTGGGTCCGGGTAAGCGCACCCCAAGAGATTCCTGCTGATGACCCATTGCTTTTATGGATCAGGGCCATTCGGGAATACCTTAGAATCTATGTTAAGAATAGTGTGGTTAATCTGTTCTGGCGCATGGTGATGAACCGCATCATCCTTACCATGAATCCTTCTCAGCGAAAAATATGTCTGATGCTTTTCAGATTCACCCTGCTGGAAATCTTTGTCATTATTCTGATCGTGGTAGGTTATTTTATTTTTGTTTTATAGTCCTTTGGACATAAAAAACTCCAGGCCGCACCAAATTCTTACGTACAACCTGGAGATATATAACTTGTCCGTCTCTTAAGACATATCAGGCCTGGATGGCGCTGGGCTCACATAGTGAGGACTCCTCAGAACCTGATGTACCACATTTTTTGCAATAAAAAGAAGGGGTAACCTCTTGGGGTTTGCAAACCTCTTCTGCAGTCATGCTTTGCTTGTTGCATGACTCACATACAAAAATCGAGGAAACCTGATTCTTGCTTTCCCCGGGGTCACAAACCTTGCTCATATCTGATGAGATCTTACCACATCTTACACATTGATAATTACTCATAACAACCTCGCTTGTTGCTGTTTTTTATATATCAAATAAGCTCGAACTTATACTGATTGCTTATAACAACATTTTTAGGTTTATTTTAAGTTTGTCAAGTTTAAAAAGCAGCTTAAACCTCAATGATTTCATTCAACTCCATTACATTTACCATTGTATTGGAACTAACCAAAGGAACCTGTTCAACTAATGGATTGATATCAATCGTTTGGGAAACCGGTGGGAAAAAATTATCCTGGTGATGGGGAATGACAAGCTTTGGTTTTAAAATCTCTACATACTCCAAAGCTTTACTGCAAATATGCGAGTGTCCCTGCAAGGGTATCAAAAGGACATCCAAAGGATCTTCAGCCAGAGCCTGAAGTTCTTTTTTTGTTGATCCGCCGCTTCCAAAAAAAACGATTCCTTTGCCCTCTATCTCAAACTGCCATCCTAAAACCTGGCCACATGGAAAATTCAAAAACAATGGCAGAATCTCTTTCACTCTCCTGCCGATTCTGGCAAGGGTTGTTATCAAAAGCTTTGCATCGAAACGGACATGCCGGCTGTAAAAGGCCTTGGCTTTTACCCCGTTAAACTCAAAATCATATTGATCATGATCAACCACTTCAATCTGGGCCTCTTCCATACCCATGTCCGATAAAGTATGGGCGACCGTAGGGCTGCAAAAAACTTTGGCACAAGTTTGCCTGGCAATTGCCGGAATATCCATGATGTGATCAAAATGGCCGTGGGAGATAAAAATATGGGATGCCGGTGCAAGATCTTTTGGGGTAAGTTCCTGCCTCGGGTCCGCATCGGTATTGCGACTCAAATAAGGATCCAGTAAAAACGCAGCGGTCTGTGTTTCAATTCTGAATCCCGCCGTTCCCAGCCATTGAATCTTCATACCTGATCCCCTGTTGAGTTAAATGTGTATTTCTAATCTGTCATTTAGATGAAAGAGTTTCAACGATTTTTAAATTGGGTCTTTATTGAAAAATATATAAACATCCTAAAGCATTAATTCATAAAATCATTTTCAGTCCAACCAAACCACTGTGTAGAATTTTTCTCGTATATAGTGGTTTCTTTATTCTTGCTTTTTCGGATTGGAGGTGCATAGTATCTGTTAATTTATATATTCTTGCAGGAATTTCATATTTTCCTGGTAACGTAAATATCAAGCACCTATCAGGAAAAACTGACCTGATAATCAATGATTATTTCCTCGACACAAAACTACAGATGAGATTATGAGAGAACTCAGCAATATTAATATACGGAATACCAAATCTTCAGATCACAAAAACATTATTTCAGTGATCCCTGAATGGTGGGACGGACGAGATTTGAGTAGCTCTGTGCCAAAAATGCTGCTCATACATTTCAGCCCAACTTCGTTCATTGCTGAAGTTGAATCAGAAATGTGTGGTTTCTTAATAGGTTTTTTTTCTCAGACTTTCATGGAAGAAGGGTATATTCATTTTGTTGGAGTTCATCCAGAATTTAGAAAAATAGGATTGGCTCGACAATTATACCAAAAATTTTTCGATGCCTGTTTATCTAACTCCAGAACAATCGTACGCTCTTGTACGGCGCCGATTAATAAACTTTCTATCGAGTTTCATAGGCGTATGGGGTTTTCCATTGAGCCGGGTAATTCTATAAAAAATGGTATGCCAATTACAATTGGATATTTGAATGAAGAAGATGAAAAAGTATTGTTTAAAAAAGATCTGATAATGAAATAACCTATTGCCCAAGAAGGAACGGGAGACAGACATAGTCTGTCTGGAAACGCTGTACTAACATCAAACTGCTGTGAACTAAAGTTTAGCTTAAACATTGTGCACTAAGACAATAAAGCGCAGTGCCGTTCCATAAATCTGATAAAATGCTCATTTGAGATTCTAATCACCTGACAAAAAATGAGGCTAAAAATGCCAAATCAGGATTGTAAACTACCGCACGGGGTAAAAAAGATTGAGGTGAACGGATATGACATGGCATACTTTGAAAGTGGAACTGGTCAGCCTTTGGTTCTGGTTCACGGATCTTTATCTGATTACCGGGTATGGGATCTTCAGGTAAAAGCCTTTAGTCAAGCTTTTCAGACGATCGCCATAAGTCTTCGGCACTGCTACCCGGAAAAATGGGATGGACAGGGAGATACTTTTTCAGTGCAGCAGCATGCAGATGATTTGTCTGTTTTCATAAAAAAGCTTAAATCCGGCCCGGTTCATCTATTGGCACATTCACGCGGAGGAGATGTTGCCTTGGTATTTGCAGCAAAGCACCCTGAGCTTTTGCAAAGCTTGATACTGATGGATCCGGCCCCGTTCAACACAATGCTTCCTGATGCCCCTGAGGTAAAAGCTGAATCTAAAAAGCGAAAAGGGTTTGTAGAAGAGGCAATCGCGCGTATGCAAAAAGATGATTTGGATGGCGGACTTGAACTGTTCACAGATGCGGTTAGTACGCCTGGTAACTGGCAAAACCTATCCAAGGAAGCCAAGCAAATCCGCCGTGATAATGCCTGGTCGTTAAAAAGCCTTGTAGCTGATGCACAAGTAAAATTTACTTGTGCTGATGCCAAAAAAATAGATGTGCCCGTACTTCTTATAACAGGAGATAAAAGCCCTGATCTATACGGGATGATGCATGAAGCGCTCCAGCCGTGCCTTAAAACCTATCAAAAAGTAACAGTTTCTGATGCATCGCATGGAATGCATAAAGATAACCCGCAAATGTTTAATGCACTTGTGATGGATTTTCTTAAAGGTTGAAGCCTATGTTCCAATAACATGGACAATGCCATTGGAACATAGGTTTAAAAACATATTAACGGATAAAATTAGTCAATGTTTTGGCGACAGGAGCTGGTGCAGGAACATGATCTTTAGCGTATTCCATGGTTTTCATAATCCAGGCCATGTTCTGTCCTAAAACTGTCATGATCTGCTTGCCTTCAGCATCCTGTTCCATTTCTCCGGGATCTGCGCCATGTGCCACATTCCAATAATTGGAACAGGCCATAATCATTTCAGAGTATGTAATATAATGATTCAGAGTATTTACTGTGGGAAGTCCGCCTGACCGTCTGACAGCGGCAACACAAGCCCCGACTTTATGCCTGAACAGATTTCCGTTTACAGTGGAAACAAAAAAGGCCCTGTCTAAAAAGGATTTCATGGTCCCTGCAACCCCTGAAAAGTAGACTGGTGATCCCAGTATAATGCCATCGGCGGACTTCATTTTCTGGATCCAGTCATTAACTGGATCGTCTTTAATGATACAGGCTTGGTCCTGGTTTTTAAGACAGGAATAACAAGCCAGGCATCCCCTTACCTTTTCCTTGCCCACATTGATCAGTTCTGTTTCTATACCAGCTTTTTCAAGTTCGCCAAAAACCGTGTTCAAAGAGCAGGCTGTATTCCCTTTTTTCCTGGCACTTCCGTTAAATCCGATTACCTTCATTTTTTTCTCCTTATTCATGGTTCAATTTTTATATTTATGAGTTTGAGTCTATCAGGGGGTTGTTTACCATTTATTATAATGGACACATTCTTTTGTATAACGCTCTTTTGACGGAACCTTCTGAGCCGGCCAGCCCATAACAGCCAGTCCAAAGGGAATGACATGGTCTGGAAGCTCAAAAATACTTTTAAATTTTGCGATCCGGTCTTCCAAGGGATATATCCCGGTCCAGACAGCCCCCAGACCTTTACCATGGGCAGCCAAAAGAAGATTCTGCATGGCTGCTGAACAATCCTGAGGCCACAACCCTTCAAATTTTTCCTTTGACAAATCCCCGCAGATCAGTATCCCCATAGGGGCTTTTGTTATCATTCCTACATAGGGATGAACTGTTTTAACCTGGTCTTTTTTGTCCTGATCCGTCACAATAACAAACTGCCAGGTGCGGGCATCACCAGCACTCGGCGCCATCATAGCTGCTGCCAGAATGTCTTTTACCACAGGCTCCGATATCTCTTTATCCTGGTATTTGCGGATACTTCTTCTTGTATGAATTGCTTCAAATACATCCACTTTTATTTATCCTCCTGAAATGCCGTCTGATTAACGCCAACTATACACAACCTGACCTTCTTATAAAATCTTCCGGCACATTGAATTATTTTATTGCTCTTTTTTGGGCGCCAGCGTAATAGATATATACACAAAAAACAACTACGGTCTTTTTTGTAACGTAGTTACAAAAAGTATACTATTGGGATAAAGAAATGACTGACTCATGCAACCTTAAAACGATTGGCGACAAAAAGTACAGATGTTTTTTTGAACTGACTTTAGACAAAATAGGCGGCAAGTGGAAGCCGGTAATTCTTTTTCATATAGCCGTTGAAGGCATCATGCGATTTGGAGAATTAAAAAGAAGTATTCCTGAAATAACCCAGAGAATGCTGACCAAACAGCTACGGGAATTGGAAACTGACGGCCTGGTTCACAGGCAGGTTTACAGGCAAGTTCCGCCCAAAGTGGAGTACAGCCTTAAACCGCCAGCAGTGAAATTGATTCCTATTCTACTTCAGATGCGGGAGTGGGGTGTGGATTATGAAAATGACCAGAACAGCCAATCCGTAATGGAACAAGGTGATGAGAAGACTGAAGGGCCGGTTGTGGCACCCATGTATCGAGAGACCATCAACTCCTGACATACTTAACTGAGTGAAAAACCCCCTTGTCTATCCTGCTTAATATGAAATAAACTCTATTGATATCCAAGCCAATCATCTTAATTTAATAAGAGTATCCGGTTTTACACTGTCCAACTTTTCATCTATCAAAGGAGATTAATCATGAAAGCCGCATATACGTTGACTCTATTTGCGATTTTAACACTGGTGGTATCTTGTACAGCACAAAACGCAAGTATTAAGCCTCTTTCCATTGAAACAACAACCATCTCATCACTGGTTAAAGACTGGGAAAACTATCATGTTTTTTCTGGTTCCAGAGACGGTATTCGTCCCACAGCACTTGTTTTTGCCCCAAAAGTTGCCAACACCCGGATTGACGCTTCTGCCTGGGAAAAAATCATGAGCTCTGAATCTTTGTCTGCCACTTTGAATCAAATACATAACTGGCGTGGAAATTTCCTGTTAAAGGAGCTTAAAGGTAATGGGGACAAGTTTTTCGGTTACATTTATTATCCATCCAACACCCCTGTTCCTTTGCGAATGGCCGATTCAAATACTATGAAAGTTCTGCGCTTACCCCAGCCTATTCCCAGCAAATAAAAAAGCTATATTGTGTATAGGTCAGGATAAAATGCAGTCTCCTTAAAAAGTTAGATTTGCCAAATCGTCAAACCATGGCTATTTTGTTCATATATTCCGATATACAATTCAAACGAGGTGATTATGAGCGTTGCCAGACGAATATCTGCAAAAGAAGCACAGGCAAGGATCAAAGGTGGACTCTCCTTGTTGGTCTGCATCTATGACGATGAAAAATTCTACTCACAGGCCCACCTTGAAGGGGCCATTCCCATGAGTGAATTCTTAAAGATGAAACCAGACCTGGGCAAATCCACGGATATCATTTTCTACTGAGGCTGACCCAATGATAAATCTGCGGCAGGTCTTGCCGTACAATACAATGAAGATGGATATGTCAACGCAAGGGTACTGGACAAAGGGATTTCCGGCTGGAAAGAGGCTGGATTTACCGTTCTTTGACGAAAAACGTTGATCAAGATTCGGTCTGGGATTTTAAGCCTTCATGGACTTGAACCGGCTTACCGGGTGTATAGGATCTTAGATCAAAATAGATAGCACCCACTACCACTTTTATGCGAATTCTTACGGGTATTTTTCGGTCGTCATCTGTTATCCATACCCTGACAGTAGGATCTTTACTTTTTTTAAACACCCCTGAAAAATGTGTGACATAAGGTTCCACGACAATCGTGTCATAGGAACCGGATTTCATGGAGATTTTTTCCCTGCCCAGGATATTGCCTTTCTGGACAAACGCCTTTTTGCCGT
>JAKSAU010000438.1 GCA_022361535.1 Desulfobacterales bacterium | reverse complement strand
AGATATATGATTCTGAAAGCTGAAAATTGGGGACAACTTGGATTTAGGCTGTTTATCTTGATTTGAATCTGGTATACAATTTGCTATTTAAAGTTGCTATTTAGCGTAGAAATGATATAGCAGATGATATAAATTAATTGAGGATAATAACACCAAGAGGAGGTAAGCTAATATGAATTTCGGATCCGTTGACGAAATACTGAATTTTGCCATTGACAGAGAAAAAGAAGCTGTTGAGTTCTATGCCAAACTGGCTGATGAGGCGACCCGTGAATCACTCAAAGAAACTTTTGTCAGCTTCTCAAATGAGGAGCAAAAACATGTGGCCCTGCTATCAGACATCTCAGGCAATAAGGAAAAAATTGACGCCTATGAGTTCAAAAAAATTACCGACCTGAAAATCAGCGATTATATGGTAGACGTGGAATATGAACAGGGCATGCCAATGCCTGAGATCCTTAAGCTTGCCATGAAACGTGAAGAAAAAGCGGTTAAACTCTATACTACCCTGAGTGATCAGACTGACAATGCTGATGCAAAAAAGGTGTTTCAGATCCTTGTCCAGGAAGAAGCAAAACACAAACTTGCACTGGAATCCATGTACGACGATTACCTTGCAGACCAGGACAACTAATCCGGGAGACCGTATCTTTATCCTATACGGGAAAAGGTATCCACGCGTATTGTGAGATGCCCCTAATTATAAGACCGGATTGGGAAGTAGAAATTTAAGTTCAGGGGAGTTGATAGTTAAATCAATTCCCCTGTTTTTTTCAAGCATGTGCAACCTTTTTCATTAGCCCCAAGTACATAACTTATTTTCGATAATACGACTGGATAATTACAATGACAGATAAAAAAACACTCAAACTTGTCTCCTGGAACGTTAACGGCCTTCGTGCCGTCCTGAAAAAAGAGTTTTTTGATTCAGTCTCCAAAATGGATCCTGACATCCTCATGCTCCAGGAAACCAAACTTCAGGAAGACCAGCGCACTGATGAGATGACCCAGTTTGAGCCATATGAAAATTATTGGTCCTATTCGACTGTAAAAAAAGGGTATTCAGGAGTTGCTGCATATACCAAGCTTGCTCCAAAAACAGTGAAGACAGAATT
>JAKSAU010000708.1 GCA_022361535.1 Desulfobacterales bacterium | reverse complement strand
CTGTGGCCTCTGGTGCTACGGTCGAAGAAATTCTTGAGCAGTATCCGGTGGTTGATGGTCGCTGGTCTGAAGAGAAGGCTAATGCGTGGTATGATGAGCTGCCGTGGTTGGTAGGATGTAATTATTACCCGGCGACCGCGATAAATCAGATTGATATGTGGCAGGCGTCGACGTGGGATCCTGAGACTATTGATAAGGAGCTTGGCTGGGCTGAGTCTATCGGTATGAATACTCTGCGTGTGTATCTGCATGACCTGGTATGGGCAGATGATGAACAGGGTTTGTATAAGAGGATGGATGAGTTTCTGGATATTTGCCAGGATCATGGTATCAGGCCGTTTTTCGTATTTTTCGATGATTGTCATTTTCCAGAGCCTAAGCTGGGCAAGCAGCCATTGCCAGTGAAGGGGTATCATAATTCGGGTTGGGTTAACAGCCCGGCGAGAGAGCTTGCGGTGCGGTTTGCCAAAGGTAAGGCTACCAAAGCTGAAGTTGCTCGTTTGAAAGGTTATGTGCAGAAGACAATCGAGCGGTTTAAGGATGACCCTCGGGTATTGTTCTGGGAGCTATATAATGAGCCGGGACGTGGCCGCGGCGAAAGTGGTGATATGGGTAATGCCCAGGGTTCGCGGACGAGTATGGGTGATACCTCAAATAAGCTAGTACATTCCAGTTGGGTTTGGGCGCGTGAGGTTAATCCATCGCAGCCGATAAGCTCTAACTCTTCCGGTTCTGTGGGGAAGGGTAATATTGCTATCAACCGAGCGAACTCTGATATTCATTCGATACACAGCTATGGCGGCGGGGCGCCGAGATTGCGTAATGAGATTCTGGAATATAAGAAAGATGGTCGCCCGGTGATCGTAACTGAATGGCTGGCGCGTAGTGCGGGCAGTAAAGTGGAGTCGAGTCTGCCGCTGATGAAGGAATTAAATGTTGGTGCGGTTAACTGGGGCTTTGTTTGCGGTGAGTCTGGCACGATATGGCCATGGAGCAGTAGAAAAGGTCGTGACGTAACTAAAGAGCGTGCCAAAGGCAATGTCGTTAAGCCGGGAGAGGCTTACCCTGAGCCGGATGTATGGTTCCATGATATTTTCAGGATCGATGGCAGCGCATATGATCCGAAAGAGATCGAGATATTTCAGGAGCTTACCGGGGTAAAGAAAAAAGTTGATAAATCAGGTCCGAAACCAAATGTCGTATTTATCTTTATCGATGATATGGGCTATGCTGATGTAAGCTGTTTTGGTAATGATAAGGTTGCGACACCAAATATTGACCGGCTGGCTGCCGGCGGGACGAAGCTGACAAATTTTTATGTTAATTCGCCGATATGTTCGCCGTCGCGGGTGGCGGTTCATACCGGGACATATCCGGGGCGCTGG
>JAKSAU010000290.1 GCA_022361535.1 Desulfobacterales bacterium | reverse complement strand
TTTGGATAACAATAATATAGCATTGATTTGTAAAGAAAGTATGTCGCAAAGTGTAAACAGGTTCTGTGATTCTATTATTTGTGAAAACTAACATTGTCCTGCTCTGAAAAATGTTTATTCTTTTTACATAGCAAACCAGAAAGGATCAGGAAAATGGATAATAAAGAATTTTTAAACCTGCTGCCGTTCCTCATTGCATCTTTTGTCATTTTATTGCCAAGTCTTTGGGTAGATGCCCAGACAACTAAACATAGCGGAACAGAAACAAGAGTTGTAGAAAAAGTTCTGCCACCTATTGACCGCAATTCACCAAAGGTTTTCGATACAGCATCTTTTGGTCTGGGGTGATTCTGGGGGATTGAATCCCAGTTTGGGATTATCGAAGGGGTCCTAAGAACTCGAGTGGGGTATGCCGGAGGCGATGTGGATTCTCCGACATACAGAAGCATGGGGGATCATACAGAAACTGTTCAAATTGACTTTGATCCAGAAAAAATAACATACCGCCAGTTACTGGAAATCTTCTGGAATAGTCACAGTTACACTCAACAGACAAGCATAAGACAGTATAAAAATGCGATTTTTTATCATAATCAGGAACAGCATCAGAAAGCGCTTGAGTCGATGAAAGCGTTGGAGCAGAAAACCGGTAAAACAATACGGACTGACATTGTACCTGTGAAATCGTTTACCCTTGCTGAAGATTACCATCAAAAATACATGTTAAAAGGTTCGCCATTGAAGCACGCGCTCGATAAATATTATTCTCGCCACAATGATTTTGTAAACTCCACTGCAGCAGCCCGTCTCAACGGGTATGCAGGGAAGTATGGTACCAAGGAAAGGCTGTTGCTTGAGATTGATAGTCTTGGGGTGGGGGAGCATGAGAAAAAGGTTTTGATGAAACTGGTTAAGGATTAGAGCCTTTGCAAAGTTGACCCGTAAAATTTCGACACTGTCAAAGCAGATTTTAATGCTACACATACAAGATTGGAAATGAGGTATGCCATTGGGTGATTTCGTTAAAAATACTATTACGATGAAAACAGGTAGCAATGTTTATTCTATTTAGTTGGTCGGATTAAAGTATTTGTTGTTCTAACTTTGCATACACCTTTACCATTAAAGAATACAGAGGATTTGGTTTTCGCTTTGATTTGAAATT
>JAKSAU010001116.1 GCA_022361535.1 Desulfobacterales bacterium | reverse complement strand
ATCCCCGCCCACATCCACCTGAGCACCCGGACCGATCCGCACGGTTACGGTATTAAAGGAGATCCCCACATTGATTGCGGCCGACACATCCAGCTTGGTGGTGCTAGTAGTCGGATTGGCGATATTGCCCGATCCCTTGATGAGCTTATTGAAGGCCTTGGTCATACCATTTAATAGGAATCCGGCCTTACCGCTAAACACCGAACCGGCCAAGGGACCCGTGCCCACCGTAGAGCTGGCGGCAAAGTCGTTCTTGGTGGTAATCATTTCCGCTTGCGCGTTGAGATCGCCACCAGCGGTAACCGTGCCATCGATCAGGGCCTCCATCGTGCTATAGTGCACTGCAATATTCAAGGCCGTAGCCAAGGTACCGTCACCATAGGCGGCGGCTATGGAACCGGTGTTATGTTCCCGTGTGCCATTGGCCAGGAAACTGACATCACGACCCGCCACGATCGAGGAATTGCTGGAGAGCGTAGCCTTCGAAGTAACGCGTGAATGAGCCCCATTGAAGGTCACATTATAACGCTCGACCGCAGTACTCGTTCCCAGGAGGTTTTGCGAAGCCTGAATGCTGAGTTCGCTCTCCACATAAGCTTCCAACCCAACATCGCGACTGGCATTGATCACTGCCCCATCCTTAATCGCCACTTCGGCATAGGGAATACTATGACCGTAGGCAACTGCTATATAGACGGTAAGGACGAGAGCCTCGGAATCGGTATAAGACTTGGCTGTCAAGAAGACATCACGGTCATCGATGGAACCGCCGCTCATAATCAACTCGGCCTTAGCCTCGGAAATGGCCACGCCCGCCCCCAAGGAGATCGAACCGATATACTCCTCCAGGGCTTCACCGATCGAGCCATTTTCGCCATCATCGTTATAGAGGTCCGAGGCATCGGAGGATACATCCACCGTTACATCCCGGCCCTTGATGGTGGCATTGGTAAACTCGACCTTGGCCTTGGTGATGGTAATATCCGGAATCGGGATCGCCGGGATCTGCACAATACCACTGGTGATGTCATCCAGATTACCCGAAGCCTTCATGGTGATATCGCCCGCCGTATGACCACTGGTCGCATGGCTCAGGAGCGAGCCTTCTATCTTAATAAAGGGCGCTGTGAGTTTAATGGCCCCGGAATTCCCCGTCGAATTATCGGTCAACTGATTCGGGGAGGTACCGGCCAGTTTCCGCGTCGAAACAACGTCACCGGACTTGATATCGATATCCAAAGCCGACACATCCAACTCGGCTCCTTCTGTCCAGAGATTATCCAGATAGAGCGTCGAGATATGATTATCAAAGAGGTTGGCAAACAAGGTCGCTGCCTCGTTTCCCGTGGGAGTATCAATGCTAACATTAATGTCAATCCTGGTAACCGCAGAAACATCTAAGGTTTGATCCCCCCCCGTATCGGTAT
>JAKSAU010000164.1 GCA_022361535.1 Desulfobacterales bacterium | reverse complement strand
TCCTGGATATATCTGATGGTATCTGATCTTGTCCATGAATCCACCTGATCTTCAAGGGCTTCAAAGACAGCCCATCCAGAACCGTCGACCATGTCGGCAATAGACTCAATTGCAGCCTGCTCGTCCTCAGTAAACCGACCTTCCGAGGAGTTTTCAAGCAGGTCTTCAGCCACGCCGTCGCTGTTGACAGCATCACCGAATATCAGATCATCCCCGTCATTGCCTTCAATGACGTCATTTCCAAGAAGCGACAGAGTGATGTCACCAACAAGGTCGTTAAGGACTGCATCAAGTTCGTCAGAGTCTTCCAGGTCGATTGCTGTTCCGGTAGAATCAATATCATCCATTACAGAATCAACAGGGGTTCTCATGGTTTCAACAAGTTTAATGTCATCCAATTTTGGATAGTTACCGGTGCCATCACCCTTAAAGAGAATGGTTACAGTTCCTCCGGTACCCGTAAAGGTATAATGCTCCAATGAGGATTTTGTTGAAATGGTATTTCCATCAGCATCTTTCACGACAACCACAAGATCGTGCCTCTCATAATGGGATACATCAAAGGTAAGATTATACTCAGCTCCGGCCCTAGTGAAAACGGTCTGGCCTATGCCATGTGGGTTTTCATCTCCCATACGAACAAGATCGTCTCTAAAAATGATCCCTTCGGTGTTTACTTTGGCATTTGCATTGGTCAAATTACCACTGGAATCCAGTTTTTTCCAATCATCCAGTTCCCATTTGTGATTATCATTAAAAACGGTTCGTGTTTCAACGGTTACAAGGGGCTGCTCATCAATTGAAATTGCCCGGACACTGTCAAACTGGCTATGCAGATCTCTGATTTCATTTGCAAGATCCGATACCTCTGCAGGAGAAGTTTGTGAGCTGCTGCCATCATTGGTAGGCCTACTGCCTGCAAGCCGCCAAGTGGGTTTGCCGTCGCTGATGAAAATCATATGGTTTTCATCAAAGCTGCTGTCGTAGAGATCTGAGGCAGCTTCCAGGCCCGCTTCAAAGTTTGTTCCGCCACGGGGGTAGCTAAGATCAAACTCAATTGAATTACCAAAAGCACTTTCAAACTCTGAAAAACTAATGGTATGCGCACCACGAACCCCGTCACCCGGAATATCCATGGTCACTTCATCCGCGGCTTTATCAAAAAGGATAAACCTGACGTGATCGTCTGAATTTGTGTCAAAAAACTGGAAACTGATCTTTACAAGTCCGTCCGTTGTTTCATTGACCTGGTTAAATACATTTTGGATCATGTTGTTGGCCGAATCTTCCATATCCTTGCGATGGTCATCCATGGAATCTGACATATCCAGGGTCAACACATAATGATAGGAAAAAGATTGATGACCTGCATCTCCGATGAGCACGTCAGCGGCATCTCCACCAACAATATCACCACTGGTATCCCATCCAGCCGTATTGGGTACGGTGTGGGTGTCATCAGCAGTTGAATCTGAAAGAATTGCTTGCTGGACAACTTCTACTTCAGGTGTCACATCTGATAGATCAGACCCTACAACAAATTGGGATGTTGGAATCGAAACCGTCTCACTATCCCAGTCACTGTCACCGTCATAGATCCGAATTTCAACATCCAGGTTCTCTGTATCCATGGATTGATACTGGTAAAGCACCCATTCACCGGTTTCGCTATCAATAGAGACAGTATACATAATACCGTCATCATTTGATTCAATCAGAAGTTCTGTGGGTTCACCTGCATCTGCATCCCAGAGGAAGAAACCGCCGGCACCATCTGTACCAAACTCGCCGTCAATGTCACCTCTGACAATTCCGATTACACCTTCACGGACTGTTGTAACTTGAACAGATGCAATCGAGAAGTCAGAGTTGTCTCTTCCTGGCATGCTGTCATTCAAGGCGGAAAATTCAACTCTATCAAATCCCTCATCCACATTAAAAGACAGCATGTCCCGGGATGACCCTTCCGTGGATACGACAACCCGGGTATCAACCAGTGTATCACCTTTGTAAAAATTGATCTCAAGGCGCTCTTCTTCTCTGCTGTTATTAAAGAATTGTGCAACTTTGACTTCAAGTTCAACGCCTATTCGGCCATCGTTTGGCAGTTCCATTTTCAGGGTTTCAGAAGAACCGTCTTTTTCATCACCATAATAATTGATTTCCTTGAAGCGTCCTGATCCACCGTCGTCACTGCTGCGGATACCTACGCCGGGCCCTGCATCATACAGGCCGGCTTCTGTTCCGTCTGCGGCAAGAGCTGTAAACAGCAAGCCGTTAATTAAGGCTTGCGGCACAGGGTTATCATTGTTGCCCGCATTGCGCAGGTCCGCAAAAAGGACTTCCGGTTCTGCAGAGATGCCCAGTTCTGCAGAGGTGATCTCTGAGCTTGTCAAGACAGGGCCGTCATCGTTGATGGCCACATTGATGTCGCGGCTTACCGTGTCACCATCACCGTCCTTGACAGTTAAAGTTACAGTCCATTCTTCCGCTCTATCATGATCATTGCCATCATCACCGTGATCGATAGGGTTTAGCTGATCAAATTCAATTTCATATTCGTCATCATCATTTTGTACCAGCTTCATGGTCCAGGTGGGCTCTCCAATACCTTCCGCCGGATCTCCGGCAATGCCTTCCTGAAAGTAGGTCAGTGTCAGGGTATCAGCATCCCAGATACCATTTTCGACAGAGAGAAAAAGGCCGTCATTATCCACGCCGTTAAACGGACCATCCGTACCAAAGTCAAGTTGTAATTCATCAGCGGAAATCGTCTCATGGACATAAGGATCTGCTGCTGTTTCACCCTCTTCAAGACTTTCATCACCGCTCAGGGAATAACCTTCCACGAAATCAGGATCCGAATTCAGACTTGGGCCGTCATCCTTGATGCGTATTTTTATTGTCCATGTAGCGGTATCTTCGTCACCATCTGTGGCTTTAACAGTAACACGCCATACTTCTTTCTCGTTATGCTTGTTTGGATTGTCATGATCAACTGCATCAAGCTGGGTGAACTCAAATATGGGGTCGCCCCCACTGTTTTCAGTCAGTTCAATCTGCCATGTGGCAGTGCCGTCAATATCTCCATCCTGATAATAGGTAAAAATATTATTTTCCCAGGTGTATGCGCCTCCCTCAAGTTGTGATTCCGTCATAGACAGCTCAATGGCCTGGGAAAGGTCGCCGTTGAGAGGGCCATCTGTGCCAAAGTCAATCACATCCGCAACATCCATAGTACCGGTCACAAGCGGATTCGCTTCCCGGCCATTCTGAGACTCATCTCCCCTGAAACGGTTACCGGAAATAACCTGAGGGCCATCATCGTTTATAACAACGTTGAGTGCTTGGATGTCTGTATCCCCATCCCCGTCCATGGCAGTTGCAATAATAGTCCATGTTTCAGATTCATTATGGGAGTCCGTATTGTCGTGTTCAACAGCATTTAGCTGGGTTAATACATACCTAAATGTGGTTGCGCCATCGTCGGTTCTGCCTTCAACTACTTCAACCTGCCAGGTCGGCAGCCCTTCTCCATCAAAATACCCATCCTGGTAAAATGTTAGGACCCCGTCTTCCCAGGTATAGTCAACACCTTCAATATAATCGTCTCCCATAGACAATGTTAAGGCATCAACATCAGCAGCACCATCCTGCCCGAAATCGACTGTAACAAATGCCCTGTCATCAGGACGCCCGGCACCTTCACCTTCCATGCTGTATGTTTCATCAGTAAAAAGAACCGGTCCGTTTCTTTCTTCTCCATACATGGGAGCCGGACCGAATCCTTCTGCCTCAATCTCATAGTTTTCAACAAACTTGGGGCCGTCATCATCAATGGCAACTGTAATATCGATTGAGGTAAAATCAGTGTCACCATCTGTTGCAGTCAAAGTAACGGTCCATTCCGCTGTTTCATCATGGTCCTGGTCATCATCATGATCAATGGCAGCAAGCTGAGTAAACTCATACCCGTAACCGGATTCAGCATCTCCGGTCAACTGGATCTGCCAAACGGCTTCTTCTCCCTGGTAGTAGGTTAATGTTTGACTTTCTTCATCCCAAACACCGCCTTCAACTGAGAGTTCAATTGAACCTTCACCGTCTGTACCGAAATCAACACCCAGAGCCTCTGAAGTAACTGTTTTTACAACAAGGCCCTCTGTTTCATCACCGGTTATGGTTTCAGGAATGCCGCTGGTATCCACATCTGTGTTGTCGGAAATCGTTATCCTGTAAGGTACGGAGTCATCACCGAAAAACAGTGCAGGATGTCCCATAACAACGATTGTATAATTTCCGGCTGGAAGATCTTCCAGATACAAATAAGGATCAAGCGGACTTACAGACCCGTCCTCAGCACCAAGAGCCCTGAAGTCGAACATGCTAAATGAGCCTTCGACAGTATCGCCATTTTCATCCTTAAGATAGAACCAGATATTGCCTTCACTCTGCTCACCATCATTGTTTATGTCAGTATAATTACCATCACTGTCCGGAATGAAAGGCGGAAAGTTAGCGCCGTTTTCAGTTAGCAGATCAATTCTGACAGCCCCACCCTCATGCACAATATCATGCTCGGCACTCATGGGTTCACGGGGCCCGAAGCCTCTTAGTTCAAATCCGTCTCCATCCCCTTGCTCATAGTCACGAACAAGTTCACCCTCGATGACAAGGCTGTCATCGTTACCAGCATCATAAGGCTGGGGTTCAATGGTCGGGCCATCGTCTCTTATTCCTGCAATAAAGGAGACCGTTGCCGTGTCACCGTCATTGTTAAAGGCAGAAACCGTTACTTCAAACTCGGCTAAAGTATCATGATCATTTTCATCATCACCATGATCATATGCAGCAATCTGGGTAAAAGTATATTCGCCTGTTGCCTGGTCCAATACAATTTCCCAAATATCCACACCCTCTTCGGAGTAAGTCAATGTATTTGCATCTGAATCCCAGACCGCTCCGTCAGCGGACAAAACTAGAAAGCCGCCTGAAGGACCGTAGTCAACACTAATTGTTCCGGTAATAGAATCCAGACCACCTGTTTCATCAACTTCCACACCAAGGGCACTAAGAGATTCAATAGGATCAAAAAAGACTGTGGTATCTTGATCACCTTGAGCCGGTGCAGCAGCAAGTGAAATCCCCAAAGATCTTGGAGCCACTCCACCAGCGCTTTCATCCCCTTCATAAGAACCAAGTTCAGATGAAAAAGGATCGTCTTCGCCGACGGCAGTTTCTTCCTCAGGGATTTCTTCTCCTTGTTCAAGTGCAGCCTGTATTGCATCGACTTCTTTAACAGCCGAATCTTCTGACCCTTTGGCAAGAACGGTTTCGTCAACCTTTAACTGAGAATTTTCTGCAACAGAATTAACCAATTCACCATTCTCATTCACTATCGTTGCATTGACATTCCCCCGGGTTTCTATAGTTTCTCCAAAAAAGAGTTGATCTCCCTCTTTTAGTTCGCGAGTTTTCCCGTCAGCAGTAGTTGCGATAACTTTTCCTGTTCCTGTGATTGTTCCGACTTTGATCATGTTTCCCCCTCTTCCAGAGCGCATAAACAGTTCAATATCTGATGTCAAAAACCGATCGTAAAAATGAATTATAGACAAGTATCCGGCTTTTGGTTTTTACTGTTTATATATGTATTCAGTATTTTTCAAAAAAACATGGTACTAAAGTACTATTTTTTTAAATAAATGGTATTTTTTTACAGTTTTGGGGTGGAATTTGCGAAAAAAATGGGTGAATTCAGAATTGGGGAACCTTGGAAATAAAATCCTCATACTTCCCGGATTTACTTTTTGGGATATGGTCAAGATAAGTAAATCGAATATTAAACGGGTGAGTCAGGGATTTTTGTAAAATTGAAGTTATCTTTCTTTCCTGATTAACAGAAAGAGGGTGATCTGTCACCAGCTTAAATTCAACCGTTTCTAAATCATGCTGAACAATCTGAAACTGACGAATATCAGCCACCTTGATAAAATCCGAAAACCCAAAATACGGCCAATGGGTAGAACCGTCAGGCATCACCACCATATTTCTGACCCGTCCAAAAATTTTATCCAGTACAGGCAGCCCCCTGCCACAACGGCATGGCTTCCCAAGCACTGCCATGTCTCCCAGTTCATAGCGTATCATGGGGGTGGCGAAATTATTTAGATTTGTTATCAATACCCGGCCCTGGTTTCCAGCCGGCAAAGGACGCCCTTTATCATCTACGACTTCTAAATAGATCCCTTCAGACATAACATGATAATTTCCTTTCTCCGGGCATTGAAGGGCTATGTATCCGGATTCCTGGCAGGAATACATATCAGCAATTTTACACCCAAACACCGCGTCAACTTGATCCCTGAGTGTTTGGGTAACTATCTCCCCGACGCCTCGAATTTGTCTTAGGTTGGTCAGTTTCTTAGAGGCTCCTTTTGCGTGGCGTGCCAAAGCCATAAGATTGCTTGGGTGGGTAATCAAGTAATGGGGATTATGCTTTAACAACCATTTATATTGAACATGAACAGGCTCTGTGACATTGAGCATCATGGACTGACCAGAGGCAAAAACCCTTCCCACTGAGGTGGCCCATCCCTGTTTGACAATACCATTGGGTGCTCTTGCCACATCCATTGGTACAGACCGGATGGCAGCTAATTTTAACCTGAAATCTCTTTTATGCCAGAGATGATCTCTAATAGAAAAAGCATGCCACAAAGCCCTTGTAACCCCTGTCCCATATGCAGTGATTGGAGTGGAAGTTGAACCTGAGGTTTTAGTTTGGCTTAACGGACCATGCTCTTTGGGCGTCTGTTTAGGCCGTATTTTATCTAATTGCTGCTGCAGCTCGCTTCGTTTGAGTATCGGGAGCTGGGAAAACGTTTTGGGCGTCAGTTGTTTTATCCATCTTCTATTTAACCCTGCTTCTTCAGCTTTTTCTTTCCAGAAAGAACTGTGCTGGAATGCAAAATTTAAAAGATGTCGCAACTGGTTAAACTGATAGGCAACCAAATCTTTTTGAGGCCACCACTGGCTTTGCTCAAACTGGAATTGCAAAGCCATCTGAACAGCAGCTTCCTGACCAGGAATAGAAGGAAAGATAATACCCGGAATATTGCTTCGAATTAACGGCCTGTTCATTTTATTGGCAGCCCCATCATCTCTCTGGCACGTTCGGGCGTTGCTACAGTTCGCCCAATATCCTTTGCAAAACGGACTATCCTCTTGATCAGCATTTCATTGGTGGCCAACTGCTTTTTCTCCGTGTCAAAATACAGGTTGTCCTCTAATCCAACCCTGACGTGTCCGCCCATAAGCATGGCAGCATAATTCATTTTTTGCTGAAACCGGCCGATTCCTGCCGCACCCCACTGCACATCCGGGGGAAGACTTTTTACCATACAGGCCAGATCGAACAACGTTGCAGGAACACTAAAAATTGATCCCAGCAGCAAATTAAAATAAAAGGGAGGCTCAAGAACGCCTTTATCGATCAATACTTTTGCCGTCCATATCATACCGGTTTCAAAAATCTCGATCTCAGGAACAATCCCCTTTTCTTTCATTTTAAGCGCCAGTCCATTAATCATGTCAGGTGTATTTATGGATGCCTGACCTGGAAAATTTAAAGACCCCATGGTCAAACTTCCCATATCCGGTTTTAAGTCTTCTTCAAGATCCAGAACATCGGATCGTTTTTCAAAGGTGTTATGAACCCTACCGCTTGTGGAAGCACATAAAATCACATCAGGACATGTTTTTCGGATGCCTTTGATTATACGTGCATACCGGTTCTTTTCATACGTGGGAGCACCTTTTTCGTCCCTGACATGAATGTGGATAATGGAAGCGCCTGCCCTGCAGCAGCGAATCGCGTCTTCAATGATCTCTTCTTCTGTAACCGGCACATGGGGTGTATCTTCTTTGGTGGGCACCATGCCGGTGATGGCTGCATTGATTATCAAATCCGGATACTGCCTCATGGGATGGGGAAGGCCCATATCGTATATAGGTTTCATACCTGCTCCTTCTGCCTTTCTTTACACCATTGTACCAAATCCGTTTCCAGGGTGGTCCAATGGTCAATATCAGGTGAGCTGAATTCACACACCTTTTTTAAGCGGCCAACTTCCCTGTATCCAAAATGCTTTTTATACCAGGCAATGGTTTGGGATAAATCCGTGTTAGTCACCAGTTTTTCTATCCCCCTTTTGAGCATCTCTTCCATACGCCTGGTCTGAAGTTTAAAGCCAATACCATATTTTCTGTATTCTTTATCTACCGCCATCAACTCCGTCTTTGCCAGGGTAGCAGACAGTATTTTGTACCCACAGAAACCGACCACTTTGCCATCCATTCTTGCCACAAAGTAATTTTCAAAGGTCAGCGCATCCATTTCACCGGAAGGAATATGGTGCATGTTAACTTGCTCAAGGAGCTGAAAGATTCTTGGCAGATCGTTCTCCAAAGCTTTTTCAATTGATATTGTTTTCATCGGTATATACCTTCAGCATATAGCCAATAGCAAGGTTATCAAACAACGCACTTCCCGTTGAGATAAAAATTTTAGGCGTATCTTTTTTTAAGACCACATCCTGTTTTAAGACTGTGAAAAGGTCTGTCAGATCTTTGTCTTCAATTAACCCTTGTTCAATCCACAACTTCAAATCGCCGTACCTTAAGCTGTCCATAGATTCAACAAAAATATCAGATCCAGGTATCAGGTCAGGATTGAGTTCATGCTGATAGTCAATATCTGCACCCAAACTTATGATCAAATCCGCTTTAATATCATGTTTACTATAAATAGGGGTCTGGCTAGTGGTTGCCAAAACCAACACATCCGTATCATCAACATTAAATGTTGGACCGCTTGTAAACCGAATGTCCTGGTACTTTGATTCCAATGCCCGTGCACACAGTTTTGCCCTGTGCTCATTTAAATCGATGAAGAAAATTTCTTCAACCCCGCCAAGACAAGCTGCATACATAGCTGTGTAATACCCGACTCTTCCGCTTCCGACAATAGTGATCCTGCGCCTGGAACGGGCCAGACTTTCAATAGCCTGAACCGCACAGATACCTGTGCGAGCTGATGATAAAAGGCATGCATCTATGATATGACTAACAAAATTCTCATTAGAATCAACAACATATGCCTTCCCAACTGTTATTTGATCAGGAACAAGATTTTGGACGGTATTAGTCCCTACGATCTTCACGGTTTTCACACACGTTCTTCCATGCTGCCTCTTACAAGGCATAACACGAAAATCACCCAAGGTCTCTTGGTCTGAAAAAATCTGTTTTGCAGGAAGCTCTATTTTAATTTTACCCTTGGCAATTCGGATCAATTTTTCCCGTACGTAAGAATGAAATTCGTACGGATTGTTCGTCAACAGCATATGAACTGTATTATCGTCAAGATATTCGCAAGGTTCCTTAGTGACACGCAGAATGCTTTCTTCTTCCGCAGTTAATGAAAAACAATCAGGTAGATTAGGTTTTATTGCGGTCTTAGCCATATTATGATCCTTGTTTTGGCAATGGAGCAAAATCAGAAGTAAAACTTTCAAATTTGCCGCTTTTAGGTCTGGCAATAACATCTACAGGGGTTATCGTCAATGTTACAGCATTCGCCCCCAACTCTTTATTCCATGTATAATTTATATAATCAATAAATCCAGGCTCAGGAGCCCCTTTGCATGCCAATCTTAATTCATACTGCCCGTCTAAAAACTGGTGGAGTTGATATTGTCGCAAATTCTCTGAAAGTGGGGCAGGCGCCTCGGCCAAGCCGTTAAGAATTGCATCCCAGCATTTCCAACTCCCCGGAGGAAGTAAGGCCGTTCTCCTGTAACGTCCCATTAGTCCTATAAAACCGGGCAATGTCCTGCCACAGGCACACACTCCCTCTGCAGGTATAGCGGTGTCATCAGTATCATATCTAAGCAATGGCATCGCTCGGTTGGTAAGTGATGTCACCAAAATGCGTCCCCGCTCTCCAGGGGGACATGGCTCACCATTTTCATCCACAATTTCAACCCAGCAATGCTCGGTATGAACATGAAACCTATTTCCCTCAGGGCAGCATGAAGCAACGATTCCAATTTCGTTAAGGCCGTAATTCTGGTGTACCGGAGCCGAGAAAACCTTCTCTATCTTATTTTTTACTTGGGGCATCACCTGCTGGGATACGCCTTCAAATCCTTTTATAGTAGAAGAGTCTCCCTGCCAGGCCAAAGCCAATTGTTCCAAGTGTGCTGGCTGGCTTAAAATATAATCTGGCTTATTTGCTTCTATCCAACTGACTTGGTCTTCTATGTCAGTGGTATCTGCAAGGCCCAAAAAAGGCCCTGTTTTAAAATGGGCTCCGACAGATGGCCATCCTTTCCCATGGTAGGTTACATTCGCCGGAAGACGCTTACCATTTACCCTGGGTAAATCATGCGAATTTCTTATGGATGCAAACTTTTTTTTGGGATCAAATCTGAACCATCTAAATTCTCTCTGCTTTAATATCCCAAACATCCCCATACTTTTTGCAGTAATACGGACTTTTACAGGTTGACCCGTCGTTCCGGAGGTAGATGTTTCTCCTACTTGTCTTTCACTTTTTGGCAGCCAATTGGCTTGAAGCACAACCTTTTGGTCCTGAACGGTTTCTTTTAAAAGCAATGGAAATGCAGATAGGTCAGATAAGTCTTTAATATTTTTGGATAACAAACCCTTCCTTCTAAACAAACCGTTATAATATGGGACATGAGTATTACAGAAATCAACCATTGACCGGATACTTGCAATCCCTCTCATGACTTGTTTTTCCGGAGAAATAAACTCATTTTCAACCAGTTTATTAAACCATGGCAAAAGCCTGGTATTTTTTACAGTCCATTTTTTTTGCAGCAGCAGTTCATTTTCAAGGTCTACGCTCATTTATTTTCAGCCTGTATATATCTAATATTTTTAAGCTAAGTCTTTTAATCATAATGACTAAGCGCCGCCCATAAAAAGCTTGTTTAAAAATTCACAGCAACAGATCAGCAACTAACATTTTTTAAAGGAATCTGTATAAAATAACCGGGGCGTACCAATGATTTGATACGCCCCGGCTTAAAGTTTAGATTATAGCCCTATTTACCTAAGGTACTACTGTAATGTCATTTCCATCTTGATCAAATGTTTTAATAACACCATCGAGGCTAACACTCACATTGACAGCCTCTATAGATGCGCCACCAGAGATAAAGGAGTTGGTATCACCGTCCTGACTCCAACCGTCACTTGAGAACAGGATCACACTATCTTCGCTTTCATCATCACTATTCCCTGAAATTGTCAACGAATCGGTATCTGACAAATCAAATACATCCTGAGCGGTCAGATTAATAATTGACTGCCCTTCTCCATCATTGCCTAAGTGGATTGCTTCCAAACTAATGAGTTCATCTGTTAAATTGGAGAAATCAAGAGTCGCATCTGTCACGCGCAAGGTATCTATTCCACTACCACCATCAATCCAGTCATCACCGGAACCACCATCGATTGTATCATTCCCCTCTTCACCGTAAATGGTATCATCACCTTCCTGGCCGTAGATGATGTCATCGCCTTCTCCACCATGGATTGTATCATCACCGCCTTCGCGGCCGGATTCCTCTGCCAATTCCTCATGATTCTCTTCAATGTATTGGAGCGTATTATCTCTATACCAAGAATTTCCAGTGTTATCTTCGAGCTCCTGGAACACTTCCCATCCGGAACCGTCAGGAAGAGAGCTTCCCTCAAGGGAATCCGTATTCATCACATCACCAAAGATAATATCATCTCCATCACCACCATTGATGATGTCAGACCCAGTTGGATCAAGTCCTTCTGAGGCTCCTCCTCCATCACCAGCAATCAAATCATCAAAACCGGACCCATTGATAGTACCTTCTATATCTGTGTCAGGATCTGGACCTGCTACAATAAAGTTGTCATAAACAGCTTCAGGATCCGTATCTACCAGTGCATCATCATCAGGCAGGTTGGACCCTACAATCAGGGCGGATCGATCTGCATATTCATTTAGATCAAAATATACTGTTGCAGAATCGCTTTCTCCACCGGGATCGGTCACGGTGTAATCAAAAGAATCATCAACCACTGATGTTACCTGGAAAGACTTGATAGTTGCGTTTCCCCAGCCAACTTCGTCTGCACTACCGCCGTTAATGGAAACTTCCAGAGTTGTAAAAGTTGCAGGAGTACCATCGGGCTTTAGCACTTCAATTTGTGCTTCCCCAAAATCATCGGGCCAGGTATCATCTTTGTTTTCATACCCTTCAGCCACCACACTACCATCTGCACTTCTGGCAATCCAATGGACATGTGCATTTTCCTCTGCCCCTTCAACATAATAGGGTCCTAAACCTGAAAAAGTAATTATCACATTGGTAACATCCACTTGTTTTGTACCATTATCAAACTCAAGTACAAGGGTTTCACTCTGATAGTCTCGATCTGTATTTATCTGATTATCACCAACATCTCCTGCAACTCCAATACCTACACCATGCTGTGTGGTTGGACTATCCTGAAACCCTAATGGTGCATCTGTACCGTCAGGGTTTAATCCACTAACTCTGGCATATATAGTCCCGGCATCAGTCAGTACTTCTGTCACATAAGTCAAGCCGCCATCAGTAGTAGTTCCCCAGTCGGATGTTTCATCGAGTGGATCATCACCATCCGTACCCAAAAAGAAGTCAACAGCTTCATCCAGAACGACATCTTGGTTAATCACATATTCAAGGCTGTCGAATTCGCTTTGGGTAAGTGTAAAAGCCCCTGGTGCATCAATTTCAATTTGATCACCATCTGCATTGGTATAAAATAACGTACCGTAATCTGGAAGTGTATCAATGGTTATTGTCAGTTCAGAGTCATCATTATTCGGATCCGAGACGTCCTCAGACATTGTAAACGCCTCGTGGGCCTCATCTACAGTTATGTATTTATCCAGAGCCTCAGGTGGAAAATTTTCATTTACAGTAATATTAACAGTGGCGGTAGAAGTATCACCGTCTGCATCTGTAAGAGTATAAGAGTAACTGTCACTACCGTAAAAATCCGGATCGGGTGTATATATGAATGTGCCATCCGGATTTTCTGTTAGACTTCCATTTGCAGGACCGCCTCCGTTTATGGTGACGGTGGTTCCACCTAGTATTTCTCCGGCCTCATTTTCATTATCGCCGCTTAGATCATCATTAGCCAGAATATCCATTACAATGCTTGTGTTCTCATCAAGCTCGTAGCTATTATCCCGAGCCTCAGGAACACTATCGTCAATTGCAAAGCTGTACTGACTGAAATCAATAAACGCTGTGTCAGTATCACCATCAGCATCTGTTATGGTTGCCAGAAGTCCCATATAAGCCAGGCTGAGATACTCTCTGTCTCTACCCTCATAATCATGTCGGATAGGATTCTGTTGATCAAAGACCACCTCATCATATTCATTTAAGGATATGGTAAAATAGACGATCTCACCATCTCCTTCGCCGTCGAAACCAACGATTTGGCCATTATCCAATTTCAAGAGGATTTCATCTCCGTCGTGGGTGTAAAGGCCGGAGCCTCTGGCTTCCCCATCAGGAAGATCAAGTGTTAGCTCATAGGCTACATTACCTGGGCCATCAACCCCATATTCCCAGTCAAAAAAGTAGGAAACCGGCACCGGACTTGTATCATCTATCAGATAAGCATCTTCACTGACATCAAGAAGGGGACCGTCAACATCCATACCTTCCCCGTCAACCCAAATGCTTGGTTCATCATCATCTATATCTATGCTGATTGGCACCTCAATATAATCACCGTCACTATCGGTGACTGTCATTGTTACATCCCAGTGCATAGTATCGTCCTGGTCTGTTCCCTCGGCATGGTCGATGGGATTCAATTGCTGAAAGTAATATCCGACTTGTGTTTCCGTTTGATCGACTATGGTTCCCTGCCCCACGACAACACCAGAATCATCGCTGATTATGTTACCAACCATAGTGCTTACAGTTGTGTCGCCTGTAATAGTTACCTGGTAATCTCCAGCTGGTCCATCATCATTAAAGTCGTTCAAAGCTTCATTTTGATTCAACCAATAGGAACTAACATAAAGCGTGTAGGTCCCGGCTGATAGGTCACCAAAATGAAGGAAAGAGTCATAATAGTGAGTGCTTCCATCAGTTCCTAATCCACCATCATCATCATAGACAACATGATTACCATCTGCATCATAAAGACGGATCATAATATCCAAGTCTGAAGTTTCTCCGTCGCCATCTATTATTGCTCCGTTTAACTCTGACAGCATGTCAATAGTCAAAGCGCCACCATTGTGATCCAATGTCCATCGGTCTACACTCGTTCCTGTTTCCTGTTCTTCTACAAGCCCCATAATCCAGGCGGGTTCTCTATCTTCTCCTTCACCCTGGTAGTATATTAGCCCTCCTTCACCATCATACAAATCGGGATTCCATTCCCAGTTAGGATCGTCTGGGTCCATGGACAAAGCCACATCTCCTGGGCCATCGGTACCAAAATCAATACCTAATTCTTCAGCAGATACATATTTTCCTACTGGATATTGGGACCCTTCATCACCCTCAACCTCAAGAACACCATCAGGATCTTCAATTGAAGCCCTTAGGAAGAAATCGTTTGGATAGTAGTCATCATATTCTTCGGGCTCAGGTCTGATAGACGGACCATCATCATAAATGCCTGCCGTAAATGTCGTCGAGGCACTGTTGCCTTCTGAGTTGGTAGCAGTAACAGTGATTCCAAATTCAGCAAGCGCATTGTGATTGTTGTTGTCAGGGCCATGATCAAACGCTGCCAACTGAGTAAAAGTGAATTCACCCGAATCCTGGTCAAGTACAATCTGCCAAATGTCCTCCCCGTCCTGCTCATAAGTCAGGGTATTGCTACCGGCATCCCAGGTCGCGCCGATTGCAGCCAGAGTAAGGGAGCCTGTAGCAGTCCCATAATCCACTGTAATGGCACCGGTTACCGTATCAAACGGTTCGCCGTCTAATCCAAGAAAGTCTGTTTCTGGAGGACTCTCATCTACATAAACATCAATGGCTGAAACAACTGGAACATCGTCATCATAATCTCTGACGTCAGCCCTTCCTATAGCGGATGCGGTTTCAGGTGCGGCACCCAATGACTTGGGATCTACGCCGCCTGAGCTCTCATCACCCTCGTACGATTCAAGATCTGATGTAAAGGGTTCTTCCTCACCGGCTGCGGTCTCTTCTTCAGGAATTTCTTCGCCTTGTTCAAGAGCCGCCTGCATGGCTTCAACTTCTTTTACTGTGGAGTCTTCTTCTGCGACTTTCGTGGTAACGGTTTCGTCGATGGATCTTGACTCATTTGGGCCAAGGGTGGCGATTTCCTGGGAGGTTTCTTCATTATAAATAACAACAGAGACATTGCCTTCTGTTACAAGAGTTTCGCCAACAAAGACATCATCGCCTTGTTCCAATACTCTTGTCGTCCCATTAGGCCCGACAGCTTTAAGCGTTCCGGTTCCGATAATTGATTGAACAATACCTGCTTTTTCCATGTGCTCCTCCTTGAGTAATACGGTTTGGGCATGTCCGTC
>JAKSAU010000978.1 GCA_022361535.1 Desulfobacterales bacterium | reverse complement strand
TGGCGGCATGGAACAAGGTAATGAACCTTGACCGTTTCGACTTGGCCTGATCGAAGCATAGACCTCTTCGAAGGCTTTTGCAGGGTGTTCCGGACTGCAAAGCGGATGTTTTGAAGCTTCACTGAGGCTATTGGCAATATATGAGGGCGGCGTTTCAGTGCCATCTGAAACGCCGCTTTCTTTTGGCCGCAAAAGAAATGGCGGCAGCCCAGCCTTGTATCAGGTCATTCCCCGGGTTTGCTATATGGTTCACAGCGGGGCGGGCAGACCCGCTGCTAAAGAATCGCGCCGCTCCCGGCCCTAATGGTATAGGCCTGGCTCACACTGAGCCCATTTTGTTACACCGCCTCCAGGTCATAGTGGATGTCCGCCCATACCCGCCTGTAGCCAGCGTGGCCAATGGGGACTGAAAGCCACATCTGCAGGCGCGGCGGATCAAAGCGCGACAGACCGGCGGGGGTGCTGCCGTGGCTTCCATAGTAGGCGGTGGCGCGGCCGCCGACGATAGCGAAGAGCCCGGCGTACTTGCCGTCTAAGTATTTCACTTGCCAGACAAACTCTTCTTCCGAGTTTCTGGTCTCGTACATCATGACGGACTGGCCGTTAAGCGGCATGATGAAGCGCAGTTCCCTGGTGCCGCCCGCTTCAAAGCGCACCTCCACCTCATGCATGCCCACGGGCTCGTCCAGGACAATTTCGGTGGGATCGCCTCCTTCCGAGTCATGAGTCACCAGCCGGGTTCCCCTGAAGGTGCTTTCCATGAATTCATTGAATTCCATGACGCCTTCCGGCCTGTGCACCCAAGTGGTGATCAGGTTGGGGGAAAGGCATTCCGCCTCAGCGGCGGTGTAATGGTAAAAAGGAGATTGCGTGGCCACGTCGGGCAGGTCTTCCCGGCCGTAGAGGGAATCAAAATCTCTTTGCACGCCACCGCAATACAGCCAGTCTGGAGCAACGCCGGGTATCACCGCCGCCACCACCTTGGGGTCCAGGAAATCCCATAAGGTGTTTTGGTCCAGGCCGCCCTGCCATTCCTGCTCCAGCCTGAAGGTGAGGCTGGAAGTGCTGGGCCATGCAGGCAAGCTGATCACATAGGTGTCGCAAACCTCGTGTTGCTGGGTCAACTGGATTTGGTTCCTTTGCTCCACCGGCTCCCCATTCATGGTCAGGCTCAGGTTGCTCATGGAGCTTTCCAACAGCATGACCGGAGAGGAGGGGGTGTAAATCAGCAGGGTGGAGGGAGCGGTGATCTCGGCCGGGACCAGGCTTCCTGTTTCGGGGTCATACCTGAATTGGGGGACATTGGGAAAGGGCTCTTCTAAAAAGAGGTTGAATTCAATGGTCCGGCCGGGACTATGGCCCCAGGTCCATTGGGTGACCTGAGCGCTGATGTCGATGTCCGGGTTGCGCACGATATGGACCGTGACCGGTTCCGAGGCCACAGTTATGGGCTCGCGGTTGTCGTCGCAGGGAATGGTCCTGAGCTGGCGCACCACACTTGGCACCAGCTGATTGGGAATA
>JAKSAU010000414.1 GCA_022361535.1 Desulfobacterales bacterium | reverse complement strand
GAAATTTATTCCTGATATAGTTATATCTGCAGTTGAACTTGAACTTTGAGAAAAATCTATATTAAGAATAATTTTCCATGTTCCATCAGATGTTTGATAGGGTATTGCTGTTGCACCTGACGCTCCTAAAGCAAAGCCTGATTGTCCAGAAACTGTAAAATCTGTTCCATCACCCAAATACTGCTTCATAACAGTTCCTTCATAACTAACATCTCCTCCGCTCGCAAACTCTTGCCAATCTGTTCCATTGTAAAAAACATAACCAGTATTGTTCCACCTAATCGTCCCCTCACCAAGCGTCAAATTCCCACTAACTCCAACATCCCCCTCATAATAAGTTGAATTATCAGTATCATTCTTAGACCAATAACTAACCACCTCAACAGAATCATCAGCCCAAGTTGGTTTAGATTCAAGTTCCACATCTCCCGAAAAAGACCATGTTGATCTTGCAGTCCCTGTCCTACCATGCATTATCCCCGTCCCAGCCTCTACCCTAGATTGCATATAATATGCAAGCGTCGTAAATCCAGTTATCGCTTGCTCCTGCCCAATCTTAAACACCGTCCCCGAAAGATTCAAAGACAAGTCGGTCACAGCAGACGAAACAGTGCCCCCAACATTAAACTTCATCCTCCAAGCCCCGTCCACAGTCTGATAAGGAATCGCAACAGCCCGAGTAGTCGTCCACCCAGTCCCAGTCACAGTAAAATCTCCATTAGCCTCACTATACTGCTTCATAACAGTTCCCTCATAACTAACATCCCCAGTCCCACTCCCAAACTCCTGCCAATCTGTTCCATTGTAAAAAATATAACTAGAACTCGACTCATTCCACCGAATCGTTCCATTGCCCAAACTTAGATTTGTCTCAATATGTAAATTGTTGCTTGAGTCTAACAACGAGACAGTGTTTCCAATCCTCTGCAGCCTCAATCCATTTATAGAAAAAGTTCTTACTTCCAGAGCAAAATTGCCTTTCTCTAGTCACACAAGTTACTTTCATAGTAATGAGCAATTTGCCAAAGCTTAACATTTTTGAAAAGTCGAAGTAACACAGCATGAAGAGACACTTTTGGCATCGCCCAGGTCCTTCAAACTGCCTCTTTTCAGGGCTTCTCTTACTCCGGGCAACTATTCGAAGGG
>JAKSAU010000830.1 GCA_022361535.1 Desulfobacterales bacterium | reverse complement strand
TTTTGGCAGATGAGAGCGTAATCCTTTCAATGAAATAGCCTCATAATCTCCAATAATTTTGATTTGTCCAGAACCAACTTTTTCCAGTGTTAAATTGATTCTTAGACTGGACAGGCCCAACCCAACATATTGTGGTTGAGGATTTATTCAAGAAAGTGATCAATCATAGATATAATCAACGCTTTAGCTTTGCTTAGATTTATATCCAAATCTTGCTAAATAGTGCCAAATTTTTTTGATATCTTGTGCTTTGAAGTTCAACTCATTTACAGCGTTTCCGAGTAGCATTGGGTTTATAAAACCATCTACCGAGATCTCTTCAGCCAAGTCTACAATCTTTTGCCCACGATACTCAGGGTACTCTGCAATGTCATCTATGTGAAGCTCAAAACCAGAGTGCCAAAATACTTCAACGGGCATCCGTTCTGCTTGAAACTCTATTTCGGTACCTTTATATGATGGATCTAAAACTAAAGATTCGACATCCGACATTAGAGAAATCTTTCCATGTATTTGGGCTTCAATGTATGTATCTAATTCATCGCAATCATCTGAACTGGCAAGTTCAAGTAGTGGTCCTAAAAACTCATGAGTCGCAAAGTGTTCAGGTTCAAAGAAGCTATCTGGATAACAGAAGGTTGAACGCTTCAGTAAATGTCGTTTTAGGCGGAAAAAAGAGGACCCAAATCGAGGGGAGCCTCCTGTTTCCTGTTGACCGTAGTTTAGTGCACCATATTTAGGGCGCTGAAAAGGAGCACAGTTATCGTATGTACCATCGAAAACCTGTTTCTCCCACAGCCATCGATCTCCCCCTTTAAACGCAGTCAATCCACCGTTACTTGTCCCGGTTTCAAATTGAGATTTTATGCAACCATCATTGCGGATTGCTGTAAGTAAGGGTACATCATTTTTGGTGTATCTATCTGGATGAAAATTAATAGTAAGTTCGTGGTCACTCTCGTAGGATTTTCCTAAGGATTTGGAACGGATAACATCAACCGCTTGCTTATATAAATTGCTATTCTGGGTCATTAAAAATCCCAACGCATCTTATTTCTGAGTATACACGAGACGTAATATCAACTTTCATGGATTTGATAAAGGATAGAAAACTCAGTTTTTCGAATGCAATCCGAAGAATGATGGTATTTTTAAAGGCAACTGTTTAGCAGTGGCAGACAGGAATAACAAAAATAGCCAACGGTATAATTATCCGTCACCTCTCCGTTAAAGCATAGACAGATTGAACACTATGTCATGTCTTAAAATTATCATCTTGTTTGTAATTCGGATTGGTGAACAGAAAAAACAGCGGAGACCTTTCTCTGCAAACATTTAACAGCGAAATTTTGCTTTCTGAGCGTATTCAACGGCAAACTCCTTTAACCCATTTCCTAAAAAAAGATCAAGTAAGCTATTATTTTTCTTGACAAATAAAAACACATAAGTCTTATTGTATAAATGTATGACATT
>JAKSAU010000459.1 GCA_022361535.1 Desulfobacterales bacterium | reverse complement strand
CTCTTTTGTCTCGTTTTTTATTCGATGAAGATCTTCGTTCTTCTTGTATTGCCGCCCATGTTCCAAAAATAAAAAATAGTACCCCTAAAACAAGCCCTGATAGTTTTATCAAATCAGCATATTGACCTGAAGTTTTAAAATAGGTGAAAAAAGAAATCCCAAAAAAGAATCCGCTGAGGCTCAATGAAGCAATAATCATTTTAACTTTTTTAGACATTATAATCTCCAGGCCGGGTCTTTCCCGGTTCCTGAGGGAATCCTTTATTTGGGTCATTGAACAGCTTTTAGAGACGTATATGCCAATTATCATTGTTTACCAATCTTATAAGTTGGCAATCATCTGAAATTGGTAAAACGCAGTTCCAATATCATGGGACGTTATTGTATACTTTTTTGACACTGAAACAAACCTTAAAAATCCGGCTGATACTTCAGTCGGAATTAGATCTTGAAAGTCGATAGGGACTTGATTTTCGTTCATGGAAATTATCAACCGAAACAGGTTAGGACAATTTGTTTCGGGACACGTGTCCAGATAACAAATGTATTAAATTGAATGGTTAAAGAACCAATAAAAACATTTGAATAACAATATCATGCAGCTAACGTCAAAAAAACTAGCCTTTTTTCAGTTTCAGAGCTCTTCTTGTATAATTGTAGATCTTACTGAAAAGTCTATGCTGCATTTTTCTTTCAACGAATTTCGCTTTCTTTTTATCATTTCCTATCAGCACGATTAAAGAGTCTTGGTTAAAGATAAAACGAGGATTTGAAAACTGCCTGAAGTCCTTTTTAACCCATTGATAGAGATGTTTTTGAAAAGGATTTTCATGTTGGATATTTGGATCCCCGATATTCCAGGGAGTTGTGATAAGGAGAAACTCAGAAATCGTAGAGAAGTATTCAATAAGCTCAAGACCTCTCGCTCTTTCAAAGTGCTCGATAACATCAATTAGAATACACAAATCATAAGTGGCATCGATATTAATAGGTTCGCTAAGGTCCTGGATATGAATATTATTATAAACATGTCGATGGATGTCATTAATGTACTTCTCATATCCCTCAATTCCATCTATAACAAATTGGTCCTTATCCAAACCTCTATTGTTCCCCAAATACTCCCGAAAAAGAAAACCGTATTTACCATTTCCTATACCGACATCAAGCACCCTATGAGGTGTCAAAAGTTCTGCAATCTGAACAATTTCATTAATCTGGTTCGGATGACTCGTTGGCATTACTATCCTCTCAATACCATTCAATTATGTAACAGAATAAAAACAATAATCTGTTTGTGCTAAAACTACCAGGCTTAAAAACGAGTTTCGTAAAATAAATTGGAGATTACCCATACGAAGACAAAAATTCAATAATAAATTATACAAATAAAACTCTGTGATTTGCATTTAAAAAAAATTACCGGAGTTGATCTTCACATATTTTAATGATTCCGTTTGCAGATGCTGATTCTAAAAGCTTCAATGCAGAAGTTAAATAATTAATATGAGTGTCTTTATCAAAAGGATCTCCCATGGGACGGCCCATAACTTCAGGTGTCAGCAGTACCCTTGGCAATCCCATGTTTTTCAATTTAGTCTCAAAAGCTTTTACTGCAATTACAACAGTGGGAAGCCCTTCTGCTTCAAACCCTCTTGCGATATGTCCCACGGACATATGACAGACCGGTCAGACCGGCACCAGGATAACAGCCTGGGTACCTGCTCTTTTTATCCTATCTATCCACTTGGGCAGGGCATTTTTTAACAGGTGCTTTTGGGAACAGGCACCAACAAAGGAATACGCCTTCTTGGTTAAACTGCGGAAACGGCCTGACACCTTAAGAGCTTTCATCGCAGCTATTGGCAAAGAAACATTGGGATCTTTTATTGCACCTGATACATCATATCCACCATGGCGGACGCGAAGTTTGCCGGGATCACAATCAAATGGGATACCGGTCAATACCGGCTCTTCCTTTAAGAAATCAAAAATCCTGGCTTCAGCCTCCTTCTGGGTCATGTTTTTCACCCCAAGGGGATTGGGATCTTCACCTTCCAGAAAGTGGCCTGAAGACGTAAGAAGGGTCAGTTTCAACTCTGACAAAGGACCGGGCAACGGAGTAAAGGGGCCTTCATCATAGTCAAATCCAGATTTTAAATGTGCCTTGTATCCTTGAATCTGCCCTGCTGCAAGGCAGGACTTAAGGTCGCTTACATCTTGTGTGTCGATTGCGGTGACAACTTGTTTAAAGAGATCTTGAAGGAATAGGCCTGCTGCTTCATCGGTTAAATCAGCCAGGAATTTAAAGGAAAGATTTGATCTGCTGCCGTAGAAAAACGATTTTCGTAAATCTTCAAAACTCTCTTTTTCTGTGTCTTCTTTGGTCATGGGCTGCCTCCCTAAAAAATTTGAATATCGTCGGCGGTACCCAGCCGGTACTTTACATGGTGTGTGGCATCAGGGCTGGCGCCTTAGAAAGCTATCCAGTGCCTCAATCAGAATATTGGACAGGCTGGTGTTTTTTTCTTCTGCCAGTTTCTGGATCCGGGATGCCATTTCACAGGGCAATTCTATGGTCATGCTCTGTTTTTCAGG
>JAKSAU010001170.1 GCA_022361535.1 Desulfobacterales bacterium | reverse complement strand
GCCTATGTTAAGAAAAGTATCCATAGTCACGGTATTAAAATGTTTGGTCCGGTTCTATCGGTATTGAATCGGAATGATTGAGATCTATGTATTACAGGATTCCCAAGATACAGTCAATCCGGTATATTATCGCGTATGGCAAAACCACGTAAATATGTGTTGAGGATCTGCTGCTACGGAAAAGAATATCAGAGTCTTTTTTTAGGGCATACTCTTGTTTTAAGCGTAACCTATTATATCTACAAATTTTGATAAACCGGTATTCTTTTAAGTGATTACCCTGATGTTTTTAGTGGCGATGGTACTTCACCACAATTACCAGGGTAATCATATATAAAAACACCGGCTCGTTTATCCTAAGAAACGGCTGCCGTATTTTTCAAAAAATACGCCTGATGCCTTTTTCTTAGGACAAACAAGCCTACGTGCAAAATACAATAGCATTATGCATGTATGGCTACAGGATGGGGTGCATCAAGAAAAAGGTGGTAGATCAGTTCTGTTTTAATTTCTCGATATTATCCCTTGCAAACTCAATTGAAGGGTCAATTTGCAATGACATCTCATAGTATTTTATAGCCACGGAAACATCACCCAGTTCCCTGTAACAAGAACCGATGTTGGCATAATTAATGGCCAATGAAGGATCAACTTCAAGAGCCTGTTCAAAATACTCGATGGCAGACTGAAAGTCTTTTTTCATAAAAAGGCAGGCACCGGCCGTATTAAGAATATCCGGCCGCTGGGGGTCAATGTCCAAGCCTTTTCTACAGATATCTATAGCTCTGTCATGCTGGCCCAAGTCTTTAAGACAGGCCCCCATGTGGGAATAGATATCCGGAAGGTTCAACCGAGCCGGGTCGCGTTCCAATGCAGTCTCAAACTGTTTTAATGCATCTTCCTGCTCAAAAATGGCATTGTGCATCAAGCCTTTGTAAAAGCTGGTATAGTATTTTCCGGGCAGGGCCTTTTCCAGTTCTTCCAAACGGTAAAGGGCTTGAACCGGATCATAGTTTTCCGTAATCAGGCGCGCGGAAAACATCCCTACACTGGCAGCATCAGCTCTTTCCCTGAAATGGGCACCGGGAATAATCGAATAAAATGCAGGGATTTCAAGACCATCATGCATGGTGCTAATTGATATAACCTGGTAATCTCTTTCTGCCAAAGTGTTTAGCAGGTTTTCTACTTCTACTCGAATGTTGTCAGAAGACAGGTTCGCCAGATCAGAGGCATTTATCATAGTTTTAGGATGAGTGATAAAAGACGCATCTTTTATATCAGTGAATTTAGGCAAGCCTGAGGCCACGTAATTGGAACCGGTATTAAAGTCTCCTGCCAGCTGGGCCACTTCGGTCAAGGCTCTGCTCATGGCTTTTTCAGGATCAGGTGCGGTACCGGCAGTCCAAACGATTTCACTCATGCTGGGAAAGGTGGCCGGATCCCAGGCCATGACGCCAATCGTCGGGATACCCGTATCAAGTGAAAAGTCTGTGGCAAACACTTCAATGCCTTCTTTTTTATATTTTGCGAGCATTTCTTTGACCAATGGATCAGTAAATGAATCCAGGCGGATACCCGGAACATCCAGTTTTCCATGGCTGACCAGTGATGACGTATGTCGCTCAACCAACTCGCAAATACCTTGAGTGATGGCTTCTTCCGTGCAGTTTCCGGCACTTGGACCGTTGAACTCATTTATCATGTAAAACCAGTTGAACGGAATTGAAACCTCTTGTTGAGTTGTCAGGTTATACCCTTTGGTCCATTGGAGTGGAAGCCTGTCAAATACTGGCTTGGCCTTTAGTGCCTCTGCTTCATTGTCATGGACAGATTTAATGATCAGGCTGTAATCAAGAGCCTCATCGCCAAGTTCTTTTGGTGTGGCATAAAAAAAGTTGTCTTCTTTGGAGGCAAATGAAAAAAAGCTGAACCGTTCCGCCAGTTCCATGACGGCACTTGCTTCCGACTGTGCAGGTGTCCCCCCTTTTCCCATCTGCTTGTTGGTTCCGGTGACTTTT
>JAKSAU010000657.1 GCA_022361535.1 Desulfobacterales bacterium | reverse complement strand
CTATAGGTACCCATACAGGTAAAGGCAGACACACAACTACTACCCGGGATTTGATTATAATGCCCCAGGGTGGCATGGTGATTGACAACCCCGGTATCAGGGAAATTGCATTCTGGGATGCTGATGAAGGCATTGATTCGGCATTTCCGGAAATTGAACGCCTGGCAAAGGGGTGCCGTTTCTCAGACTGCAGCCATACACACGAACCTGGCTGCAATGTTCAAGAAGCTGTCGAACAAGGTGAGCTTCCGGGAGACAGGCTGAAAAATTACCAGAAAATGAAACGTGAGCTGGAATTTTTGTCCGACCGTCAGCAAAAAAGTGCAGACCGTGTGGAAAAAGAACGCTGGAAAGGGGTTGCGCTAAAAATTAAGGCCATGAAAAAGGGTAAGCCAGACCATTGAGCCTGATTTAAAAAAAACAGCCGGCCGGTTTTGTATTAAACCGGCCGGCTGTTGTAACCAATGAATGATGAAAAAACAGTATTTTGGCTATTCCATTATCTCGTCTTTATACTGCTCCTTGATTTCAAGAAACTTATCAAGATTATCCATAAACAGATCCACAAGGGTCGGATCAAAATGTTTGCCCCTTTCCTCTTTGAACAACTTGAGAATTCTTTCCATGGGCCAGGCCTTTTTATATACCCGATCGCAGGAAAGGGCATCAAACACATCGGCCACGGCAGTAATTCTGCCGTAAATATGTATATCCTCTCCTTTTGTCTGTTGCGGATACCCGTTACCCTCCCATTTTTCATGATGCTCATAGGAGACAATGGCCGCAGCTTTTAATATCCGCCTTTCAGAATGTTTGAGCATCTCATACCCCAATTGGGCATGGGTTTTCATCACTTCCATTTCCTCGTCAGTCAGTCTGCCCGGTTTGAGAAGAACAGCGTCCGGGATGGCAATCTTTCCGATATCATGAAGCGGAGAGGCAAGCCTTAATATTTCAGCCTCTTTTTTAGGCATCCCCCAAAGGGTGGCAAGAAGGTATGAATACTCGGCAACACGCTTTACATGAAATCCGGTTTCCTTTGATCTCAGTTCCCCGGTTTCAGCCAGGGTAAAGATGATCTCACGCTGTGTATTTTCAATTTCTTCTTGCAGGAGAATGGCTTCAAGTTGTTTTCCAATATAGGTAGAGGCAATGAGAAAATGATCCAGGTCCTGCTGTGTAAACACCTGGGTTCCCGTCATTTTGTTTACGGCCTGAAACACCCCGATAATCTCCCCGTCACTTTCTTTCAGCGGAAGGGTAAGGATATTGCGGGTACGGTATCCCTGTTTTTTATCAACGGCCTTGTCAAATCTGGCATCGGAATAAGGATCATTGATAATTTCAGGCACTCCGGAACGCCCCACACACCCGGCTATACCTTGGGATAGGGGAATGCGGATTTCATTCAGGCTATGGGATACACGGCTCCACAGCTCCTGGTTCTTTTTATCAAGCATCCATAGGGTACAACTATCTGCCCCAACAAGGTCTCTTCCCATATCAGCCATGATGATCAAAAGCCGGTCAATATCCCTTTCATCGGCCATCTCATTGATCGCATCCAGAACAATATGGAGCCGGTCTTGGTCTGAAATTCTACTCGTCATATAATTATCCCTAAGTAAACGTGATTCTAAAACAATGAAGCATGGCCGCCTTATTATTTCGGAATATGCGACCAATTATATACATATTCCGAAGTTGGATTCTACTTAAATTCTGGCGTACTATTTTAAAACGAAACCTAGTGATCGCTGATGCCTGGTTGATAGGTTCGATCTATCTTCGGTAATGGTTTCCCACCCAAAGTCGCCTCGAATGCAAGCAGACGTTTATAGACAGACAATAACTCAACGATTGTCGTCCAGGAGTTGACCAGATATTGAAACGAATTGCTCACCTGGCTGAAAGCGGTAAGTATCTGCTGCAGGATACCAAAAGTTATGGCTCCTGCTGCAATTGTTGGAACCAGGATCAAATAAACAAATATATTGTCGGCCTGAAGATATAGACTGCGGAATACATTAAAATACATATAGTGAAAATAAAGGCGGAAATAGTTACGCCGCACATTACTAAACAACTGCTTCAAACTTACCGGTTGAGCTCTTAGTTCATCATCCTCCCCGTAGACGAGTTCCTTACGATAGGCAGCCTCTACCCGTTGGTTTTTAAACTCAAGTCCCGGCAGCTTGATACCCACAACGGCAAGCAGGCTGGTCCCAAACAAAGACCAGAGGATTGCCGCGGTAAAAAGAGGATAAGGAATCGCCCCCACAACAGGCAATTCGGTTACATATTGTGAAAGTGACCATAGCACGGGTAGGAATGCAAACAAAGTCATCACCGCATCCACCATGGCAACACCAAGGCTCTCCATAATAGAGGCAAATCGCATGGTATCTTCCTGGATACGCTGAGAAGCCCCCTCAATGTGGCGAAGCTCCTTCCAGTAGCCGGTATAATACTCGTTCATGGCTGTTCGCCAACGAAAAATATAATGGCTTATAAAAAATCGGGTAAAAACAAATACACCTATTGCCAAAAAGGCTATCTGGGCAAAGATTAAAATCAGGTCATACATCTCAGAAGCAGGAACTGATGCCTCTGGTGAAAGAGCCTTTTGAACAGTATCAAAAAATGGCCGCCGCCAGTTATTAATGGCCACAGAGACCTGCACAGAAAAATAAGTGGAAAAAAGGATGCCGGCAGACCCGAGAATAGACCACAATTGCCACGGATGTGGTGCAAAGATCATCCATAAACCGGCAAATATGAGCACAGAAACAATGTAATAGATATAAAGCAGCAAAAAGGAATCGCTGACAAAATGGCCAAGGCCAATTATTGGTGACTGCAGAGTTGTATCAAGATTTAAAAAAGCGCCCAGATCATCTTGAAAAAGATACCAGATGGTGATCGAAAAGGCGATCCAGACTAAAAGTAAGGGAAAAAAAAGCCTCGGGTTCGGAAAAAATGATTTAAACATGATGCGTTATCTAATCTGTTTGTATCAATTCAATGTGTTATTAGGTGTCTGCCGCCATCAGCTATTCTTCCTGTAAAACGCATTATCAGAACATCTGACCCAGATGATATATCATTTCTTATCAATGCCAACAAAGTATATTTCTACTTAATTAAGCTAAAAGATCAGTATTTTAATAAATGGTCTTTTATTCATGTGACATACAGTGCCACCTACAAATAAAAGACCAAGCACGCAAATTCGGACATGATCCCTGAAATAAACAGAATTTAAATGTCTGTTGAAGTTAAGAGGGATTCTGGTTCCATATTCTTCTCCAGATCAAACCCAATTTACTGAATTCCATTTTTTGAGGGATTCTAAGCGTTTTTGCAGGCACACGGTCTTCGCCTTTAATCTGGCCCACTCGGAAGTGAAATACATAAGTGGGTTCCATTCCCATCCTCAAATCTATTATTATAATTTCATCGGCTTTTTCAAGAACGGAATAAAACCCTTGGGTGAACCATTGCAGACGCTTTACAGGCCAATGATGCCCAAGACCCTGAAGCAAATGTTTGTCATTAGGATAGGATTTAAAATCAAGCTCACGAGACGTATCAAATACAGAATACACGCCTTCCCGATACGTCTGGTCACCCATTACAAGTATCCGCCATAAAAATGAATTAAAGGGAGTCGGAACTGTAATAAAGCTATTGTATTGAATATCTTGTTGCGAAAGGGACTGTCTGACAACATGGCCCACATGAACCTTTGCAACGATAGTCCAAACAAGATACATGCAGCTTATAGTCAAACAAACCGTATTGATGGTATGGCCCCACCCTTTATCACGGGAGAGGATCAAAGCTGCAATCACCCCACCTATAAGTGGCAACGAATAGACCGGATCCACGATGAATATTGTTGACCACATCACCGGTGCAACAGGTAAGGGCCAAAATATCTGTGTACCGTAAACCGTCAGGCAATCTAACAGCACATGGGTGGCAAATGCCAGGAACACAAGAATGTACCAGCGCCTCCGATGAGAAATTGTTTTGGGATGGCATTTTAAAATCCCCTTAACAACGAGCGGTGTCAAAAGCGCCAAAACCAAGAGAGAATGGCTGGCACTTCTGTGATAGGTAAAATTTCTAACTGCATCCCCTAAAGGGATTAATACGTCCAGATCGGGTAGCAGACCACATCCTGCTCCCCATAAAAGAGCAGGTCTTCCAACTTTGCGGCCAAGTACCGCCTCTCCGACGGCTGCGCCCAATGCGATTTGAGTGACCGAGTCCATATTATTCGCCTTTTTCAACCATTCCGGGTCCCCGAGTATCAGGAGCTTTTTCGTTTACAAAGCCAATTGAGACTCCCCTATTCATTCTTCAATATAGTGGGTAAAGCATTTATGTAAAGTTTCTCCAGCAATAATAGTTCTTGCAAATGTTCTCTTTGAGCAGCATTGCTGAATAGGTCGCGAGCGCGACATTCGGCACAGCGGATGCGTTTAAAGATCCGTCAACAGCTTTGCTGCTATCTGGTCATCCGATTCATTTGGAAATTTTTTTTGTAGTTCTTGATAAACAAGCAGATCTTCTTTTAATTTTTCAATGAGCATACGTTTTTGCAAAGACACAAGGTCATCGACTTTATAACGTTTTTTCATGTATTCATACAATTCAGGGTATTTATCCTTATCAAAAGCCTTTTGTGACGCTTTGGCATACTCTTTGAGCAGTGTAATCCTTCGGTCAGTTATTCTTTCAACAGCTTTTTCAGTGAACAGGTTACCAATTGAGTTGTCTATTTCCACATAATATTTGGGATCAAATTTAATCAGGGTTGCAACAGCATTTTGTTTTTGCTTGATAACGGCATTGGGATCTTCAACAAACGAACTTGCAATCAGTTGTTCAGGAATTGCCTTTAGTTTATTTGGCAGCTGAAATATTTCAGGAGGAGTATACCCATAGTTTAAAAAAAGGTAGGTCAAAACAGACCCTATGGCTAATCCGAAAAAAGCCTTCATAATTCACCTTCCCGATGATTTAACACATCTATTTTATTGGGAGATTCTTCAATAAATTAAGTATCTGAACAGCATCTGTCAAAATACACCTGATTCCCTTTTTTTAGGGAAAAACGGGCCTTTCTGCAAATGCGAAACACATTAGCACTGCTATGCCATGATTTATCTCTTTTAGTTACCCCTGAAAAATGATATTAGGGTCTGCTTTTAACCTTGATTTAGGGGTGATTGTGAAAAATAGAAACCCAAGAGCTGCCGCTTATATTGTTCTGCTCATTGCCATGGTGCTTTGGGCAAGCACCTTTGTTGCCCAGAAATTGGCACTTAGGGCCTATGACCCCATGGTAGTTGTATTCGGGCGCATGCTCATTGCAAGCCTCTGTGTTGTATTTTATCCTGTTGCATTTAAAAACGTTCCGAAAATCCGGTTAAAGGATGCAAAGTATATTGCACTTATGGCCCTGTGCGAACCTTGTTTTTATTTCCTTTTTGAAATCAAGGCCCTGCACTATACCTCAGCCTCCCAGGCGGGAATGATTACAACCATGATGCCCCTTATGACGGCCATTGGTGCCTGGGTGTTCTTAAAAGAGCATTTGAGTGCCCGTACCTGTACCGGGTTTATTATAGCTGCAAGCGGTGCCCTGTGGCTCAGCCTGTCATCACCTTCCACACCCCATGGACCCAATCCTCTTTTAGGAAACTTTTTAGAATTTCTGGCCATGGTCTGCACTACCGGATACGCCCTGACATTAAAAAAATTGACACCCAGATATAAACCTTTTTTTCTGGCCTATATCCAGGCATTTTCCGGGGCTTTATTTTATTTACCCCTGCTTTTTTTGCCAAGTACACAGCTTCCCACACATGTGGATCCGGTATCTTTTTGGGCTATCATTTACCTTGGCGCAGTGGTCACCATCGGGGCATATGGATGCTATAATTTTGGTGTTAGCCGAATTCCGGCCAGCCAGGCCACAGCATTTGTCAACCTGATACCTGTAATCTGCCTGATTATGAGCGGCTTGATTTTAGGAGAAAAGTTTACTGCAATTCAATACATGGCCTCTGCTGTAGTGCTTGCAGGTGTTATCCTTACCCAGGACCGGTCTAGTACATCAGACAGTAACATAACTGTTTCGTCTTCTTCACAACCCTGATCTTTATAACCTTCCAAAACAATGGAGATTAAAACATGAAATTATGTTTTCCAGTTAAATCAGACAACGGTCTGGACAGCAAAATATTTGGCCACTTCGGCTCTGCGCCTTACTTTGTTGTGGTTGATACCCAAGAAAATACCAGTTCAACCATCAATAACAAAGACCTGGACCATATTCACGGCCAATGCAATCCCATGAAAGCCCTGAACGGTAAAATGGTGGATGCAGTTATTGTAGGCGGTATTGGCGGCGGTGCCATCAAAGGGCTGAACAATAAGGGCATAAAAGTGTATAAGGCATGCCAAGGCGATATTCGGGAGAACATTGAACGTTTTTCTCAAGGCAATCTAACTGAAATGACCATGGCACATACCTGTGGAGGACACAACGGCGGGTGCGGTCATCACAGTACTTTGCTAAAACCGATAAATTAGGCTATTTAATCCTGCCCAAACGCATTCTCGCTTTATCCGGCCAGGCTAAGCTTGTAAAGCGTTTAGGATAACGAGGCCAGGTGGAAAAAGGCATTAATTTTCAGGCACTGTTCCGGTTTTTTCAAAAAAGCCTGACCCAAGGTTAGGGCACATAAAATGCCTGCTTAAAAATCAGATACCATATATAATACCGGCATACCCCAGTTGCTTGGATATGGACTTTGCGGTCTTTTTCACTTCTCCCACCAGACGGGATTCATTTGTTTTAAAATAATCCGGGTTCCCGGATATGGCAAAGGAGGCAATCACCTGCCCTGTATGGTTAAAAATGGGGCCTGCCATTGCATGTATACCGGACACTCCTTCCTGGCGGTTGAAGCTGATCCCTTCTTTTTCTACGCGTTCCAATTCTTTTTCAAACTTTGCCCTATCCGTAATGGTATGGGGTGTGGATTTGAAAAAATCATAATCGGATAGTATTGCATCTCGGACGTCCGGGTCAGCATAGGCCAAAAGAATTTTTCCATTGGCCGTATTATGTACAGGTACCACTGTACCCGCATCCGGATAGGAAATAACAACCTGATCCGGATCAGCCTTATAAACTACAACCACCTGGCCGCTCATAAGCATGCAGACATTCACGGACTGGCTAAACTTATAGCACAGGCGTTCAGTCCAAACACCGACCGTTGACAAAACATCTGACTGCCGGGCGTACTGAAGTCCCAAACGAAACAACACCGGCCCTAAGCGATATTTGGAATTCTCAGGATTCTGCTCCAGCAGCTGGTACTGCGTCATGGTATTGACCAGGCTGTAAATTGTAGGTTTCGGCAGATCCAATTTCCGGGCAAAATCTTTTATGCCAAGTTCCTGGTCATCTTCAAAAAAAAGCAATAATGCTTTGATGGACCGCTCAACAGATTGGATTGTCCGGCCCTGGGACTTTTTTTGAGGTATCATAAATGCTCGATTGATCCGGTACTTAATTGTACCTGTGGTCACTCCTGTTTCGTTATATCACGGGCTGTACTACTTGCCCTGCATCCAATTTAAGAGGCCCAAAATACCATAGAATAAAGGGGATAGCCAGGGCAATGTCCTCTCATTTTTATTAAGATAACGGCCTGTTCCAGCACCAGTACTTCTTTAATAAATTGATATCCCTTTCACCGTTTAGCCACCATTTTAAAGAACAATATACAAGCAAATATTAATTTTTTTCAAAAATGGGTAAAGAACATCCTTATTTTGATTTGAATTACCATGCCTGATCTGCTATGGGTTCTCTATCAGGTACAAGAATACAAGCGATCCCTAACAAGAAGGGATATAATACAGGAGCTTTCTATGACAACTGACCTTATGGAAAATAAAGCCAAAGTCCAGAGACTGATTGATCAAAAAAGAAAAGATGAAGCTGTGGCACTTTTATTTGACATGGTCGTGGCCTGTTCAAAGGCAAAAAAATTCCAAGAAGCAGAGGAATTAAGGCAGCAGATCATGGAAGTTAATTCTCTGGCTTTAAATGAGATCATCAAAGCTGCTGAAATCATTGAATCTGAGAAGGCTAAATCCATAGACCAGTATCACAAAAGGGTCTGGCACGCCATCTATACCCAATTGAGTGAAGAAGAAGCCAATGATCTTTATTTTTCATTAAAGAAAATAGACCTGAGTCCTGATAAAATGATCATCCAGCAAGGCCGGGTAAACAACAGGCTGTTCTTTGTTGATGCAGGCGTCCTTAGAGTCTTCTTTGAAAAAGACAATAAAGAGATGTTTTTAAAAGAGACCGGCAAAGGAGAACCTGTCGGATTCAAGTCTTTTTTCAACATCAGTTACGCAACCGTGACAATAATGACCAAAGGCCCTGTCACCTTCCACTACCTGGAAAGAAAACAATGGGATCAACTCGTAAAAAAGCACCCCGGACTCGACGGAAAACTGGAAACCATTTGTGCATCGCTCATTAAAAATAAAATAGAAGATATCTTAGAAAACAAGTCTGCCGAGCGACGCCAGTACGACCGGTTCCGTCTAAACGGGAAAGCTGCCGTCCACATTATTAAAGCTGACGGTCAACCTGCCCAGTTTCCTTTTTACGGCATGCTGGAAGATATTTCCCAGGGCGGCCTTTCTTTTTCCTTTCGCAAATCCACCAGAGAGACAGCCAGAATGCTTTTAGGCCAGCAAGCCCAGATTAAAATCCAGACCGATGATGCAAAAGACGCTCCCGAACCAACCGGCCGGATCATCAGTGTCCATAACCAGCTTTTTAATGAATACCTGGTCAACTTCAAGTTCCACAAACCCATCCCAGCCCATACGGTTATGGAATTGGCATCTCCAAAACACTGATAAATTTTCATTGCCTTTAAAACTAATTAACAAGGCGACCGACCCCATTTAACTTTAGCACTCAGGCTTGTTTGTCCTAAGAAAAAGGCATCAGACGTATTTTTGGAAAAAATTCGGCAGCCGTTTCTTAGGATAAACAAGCCGGTATAGATACATGCAAATGCAATAACTTTTGTAATGGACATACAACACAGATGAAATATAAAAAAGATAACCCACTCCACACATTGAAATCACCATAGCCTGTCTTATCTTTAAAAAAATTTGCGGTTGTGACTAATTTTTCAGGTCTTGTTCGGAGCAGGCATGTGAAACTCATTCTTCCTTATTTTAAAAAAAACTTCCTTAAAATACTTTTAGGCCTTTTATGTATGATCGTGGTGGACCTGTCCCAGCTTGTCATCCCACAGATCATCAAACATGCCGTTGACACCCTGGCCCAAGCCAATGCCGACCGCCAGGTGCTGCTTGTACAATGCCTGGCCATTGTCGGGCTTGGTTTATTTATGGCCGCCTTAAGGTATGGATGGCGTATGCTGCTCATGGGATCTGCCCGGGATCTTGAAAGAGGCATCCGGGACAGTTTATATGCCCATGTGCTGTCTTTGGACATGGCTTATTATGATAAAACCAAAACCGGCGATATCATGGCCCACGCCACCTCGGACATCAACCATGTCCGCATGGCTTTCGGGTTCGGGCTCATCGTCATGGTGGACACCATCCTTTTGGGCGGCACCTGCATCGGTATCATGATCTGGACCAGCCCAAAACTTACTGCATTATGCCTTATTCCCATGCCGTTTCTGGTTTTGGCTACCAAAATCCTTGGTAAAAAAATGCACATCTACCACCGGACTGCACAGGAAGCCTATTCCGCATTGACCGAGCAAATCAGGGAAGGTTTTTTCGGCATCCGGGTAATCAAGGTCTTTAACTTTGAACCGGTAATCTCAAAGAAAGTAGAACACGCAGCCACAGACTATTTCAAAAAAAACCTGAAGCGTGCATTTATAAATGCCCTTCTGCGTCCATTGCTTGGATTTTTCTTTAATATATCCACCATAGTTATCATCTTGTACGGCGGATATATGGTCATGGAAAAGACATTAACCCCTGGAGAGCTTGTAGCCTTTCTCCAATACTTAGGCATCCTTGCCTGGCCGGTCATTGCCATTGGCTGGATGACAAACTTATTCCAAAGGGGCATGGCTTCTCTTAAACGAATCCAGGCCCTTTTGGACGCAAAGTCCGGCATTGAAACGCCGAAAACCCCGGACACTCCGGACCTTATTTCAGGCCATATCGAACTTTCCAATATAGACTTTTTCTATGACAACAAAGTAAAAGTCCTGTCTGATATTACCATGGATATACCGGCAGGAGCCCGTATCGGCATTACAGGGCCGCCCGGTTCAGGTAAAACCAGTCTTTTGCAACTCATTCCCAGGCTCTATGATCCGGTAAAAGGCAAAGCGATGATAGACGAACATGATCTCAAAGATCTCGACCCGGAATTCTTAAGAGAGCATATCAGCCTGATGCCCCAGGAACCGTTTCTTTTTTCCGGCACCCTTGAAGAAAACATTCTCATGGGCCGGGAAATGTCAGGCAGAGAAACCCAAGAGAAACTGGAACGAATAATACGTATCTGCGGCCTTGAAGAAACCATACAAGATATGCCGGACGGACTTTCCACTGTGGTGGGAGAGCGCGGCGTAACCCTGTCCGGGGGGCAAAAACAGCGGGTGGCCCTGGCCCGTACCCTGATTGCCCCAAAACCTGTTATTCTCTTGGATGACCCGGTCAGCCAGCTTGACACAAAAACCGCTGAACAGGTTATCCAAGGTATCAGCCGGATGAACCAGGCATCCACCATGATTCTGGTTTCTCACAGGCTGTCTGCCCTGGCTGGATGCGATAAAATTTATATTATGGATAAAGGTAGAATAGTCGATCATGGTACCCACGAAGCGCTGAAAGCCTCCAATGAGTTTTACAGGGAATCATACAGGGTCCAGCAATCTGAGGAGGCTGCCCATGCATAGCAACGCTGTTTTTTCATCCGAAGAAAAAAAGGTCTCCTTAGCTGATCTGACCCTGGCCAAAGAGTTGATCCCATATGTTAAACCCTATGCCTGGATGTTGGGCTTAACAACCCTGATGGTCTTTATGGTCACAGGATTTGAACTTCTGCTGCCATGGCTTACCCAGCAGGCTATTGACGGATTTATCCTGCCGGTAGGCGACATGGGCATATCCATCCTTGGCCTTGAAATAAAAACGTTTTCTACTTTTTGTATGGGGTTTGCTGCCGTGATCCTGGCCGGGTTTATCCTGGATTTCTGCCAGAACATGTTCATGGAGTATACAGGCCAGAAGATCATCCTCAATCTTAGATGTCGGCTCTTTGGTCATATGACGGATTTGCCTGTGGCCTACTTTGATAAAAATGCCTCGGGCCGTCTTGTGGCGCGGGTGGCAGGTGACATTGAAAATATGAACGAGATGTTCACCACCAT
>JAKSAU010000028.1 GCA_022361535.1 Desulfobacterales bacterium | reverse complement strand
TCATGAAGCTGTCAAGAAAAGAGATTGAAACCTTATGGGATAGCTGGAATAAAGCATGGGACAACCATGACCTGGAAGGGGTGATGGAATTTTTCCATGACGACATTTACTTTAATAACTGGACCGGCGGTAATGCCAAAGGGAAAAAGCAACTCTGGGATGCCTGGCACGACTGGTTTTCCAATCATGGCAATTTCAAATTCACTCAAAAAGAAGTTTTCATTGATGTTGAAGAACAAAAACTGCTCTTTCGATGGGAACTGGAATGGCCGTCCTTTGAAAAAGGGTATGAAGATAAACCTGAAATTAGGCGGGGTGTTGATGTCATCCACTTTAAAAACGGTAAAATCATCAATAAACTGACCTATTGCAAAACCACAATTGAAATCCAGGGGAATCGTGTAAAACTGACCCCTTAGTAAAAGAATGCGAGATAGCCTCATGTTTATTCCATGAGGCTGGTTTGCATATCAGCCGCCACAAAGCCCCCCGAAATTACTGCAAATTTCTCCTGGCAAAGCCCCAAACTTTATGTTAGGTAAGCGTTACTTTAAAATAAGCATAAAAGAACATTTGGTGATTTTTAATACAACATACCCCTCCTGCCTGAACCTTGCCCTTCTCTCCACAAAACGACTGCTAATCGGACTTATCATTCTGTCGACTGTATTCCCGGCTGCTGCCCGGGCACGGGATTTGGTTATCAGTCTGCCGCTGCTGCCGCCCCTGGTCGAGGCGGACAGTACAGGACATCTCTTGGATCTGGCACGGGCCATGGACCGGGTGTATACAGACGGCCGTATCAAAATCATCGGTCCTTATCCTTTTGTCCGCTCCCTTAAGAATGTGATGCGGGGAACCGCAGATATGCACATGCCCATCCTTCTCAATCCCCTGGTAAAAGAATCGGACCTTGGGTTCTCCCATTCAAGCGATACCATCTTTAAAGTGGACTTTGCCCTGTATACCCACAAGGACAACCCTTACATCAGGCCTGGGAACCTGGCAAGGTTCTCAATTGAAACAGTCCGGGGACATTGTCAATATTTTGATTTTAATATCAAGGGATCATCTTCCATTGAATCCTCACTGCGCAAGCTAAGTCTTCAGCGCATCGACGGATTTGTATTCTCCATGACCAGCACGGATATCGTGCTCAACAAACTGGGATTAACACGGGTTAAACGATGGTATTACAACACCTTTGACGTTAAGATGGTCCTACCGAAAGAAACTAAAAAACAAAAGAAAATAGACGCCATCCTGGCCGGCCTCATCCAGCAACTTAAACAAACAGGTGAATACGATAAAATCATGGGCCCCATCAGTTGGTTAAAATTTTCTGACACCCTTTAAATCAAATCAGACGATCTAATGCTGGGCATGTTTTTAACGCCCCGATGGTTCAATCTGCAAATCTCCAATCTTTTTTGCATAATGTTTTTCGGCAAATCATTCCTGCCAGATAGTCTTTTGCTTGTGGCCAAAACCTATAGTCAATTCCTTCTATGTTACGTCTCGTTTCAGGAGCCGAAGTTAACAGAATATGGAACTCTTGAATCATAAAACTCACTAAAAAATACAATCCAAACTGTCATATAAAGTATTTATTGGTTACTATTTGTAGTTATTAATAATTGGTGATTGAATTATTTTCCATATAAACCTATACAGCTAATTGCTAACAACAACTTCAAGGAGGTCTATGAGAATGAGATTTGAAAATTGGCACTACAGGTTTATGGCCGTCATCATTATTCTGGTTGCCGCATCCACAGCGTTTGCCGCGTATCATCATATGGGAGATACGGATTCAGATCTATTTCAATCTGTTTATCCACAGCATGCTGGTACTAAACTTGATCATTGTGCTCTGTGCCACACCGGCGGAGAATATGAGAAAAAACCAGGTGTCTTTGTCAGCTTAGGGTCCTGTCAGTGGTGTCACTATGAGTATGGATACGACGGCAGCGGCGATATCGACGCCACGCTGAATGACTATGGAAGAGCTTTCAGGGATAATGGCAGAAATGAGACCGCCTTTACAACGATTGAAATGCTCGACTCGGACAATGACGGTTTTTCAAACAAAGATGAGATTGAAGCCCTTCGTTATCCAGGCGATCCCAATGACGATCCCACCAAAGTGGAAGCCCCTTTCAAAGTCTATACCTTAGAAGAGTTGGAAGATATGCCCAGTCACAGCCAGTTTATGCTTATGAACACCCACAAGTCTGGTGATTTTTATACCCGTTATGAAGGGGTAACCATGGAGGCTCTTTTGAGCGAAGCTGGCATGCTCGATTCAGCCACTGGTATCATTGTTCATGCACCGGATGGATGGTCACAATACCATCCAATAGAACCGGACGAAGATCCCCTCATGTATCCGGTGTCATGGGAATATCCGGTTGCTGATTATTTTTATGAACCAGAAGCTGACCAGGATATGACTGATTATGGATGGTGCGACTATACAGCCCTTGCATGTCAGGAGTATACACCATACGAACCCATTATTAATGAATCCGGCAACCAGATGATTCTGGCCTTGAAACGGGACGGTAATTACCTGGAACCAGGCCAGCTCAATGAAGAGAATAAACTGGATGGGGAAGGGCCGTTCCGGGTAGTTCCGCCCCAGAAGGTACCAGGCCCGCCGGATCAAAGCTCCAAATCCGATGTTCAGGATGTAATCTGGCCATATGATGAAACAGCAGATCATAATGCCGGGTTTGCAACGCGTTCCGCCACCATCATTCGCGTTGACCCGCTGCCCGAAGGCACCACAGACATCAACACCCTTGAGGCGGGCTGGGACTATATCGATGCAAAAAAAATCGTGATTTACGGGGCCATTGATCCCATGCCGACCATTGCCGTCAAACTTGATGAACTGTGTGTTTTGATTTCCGGCCTGGATAAAGATGCCTTTAAACGGCCTGCTATGAAACGCATCATGATTCATTTATGTAAGATAATGAATCGGCTGGTAAAAAAAGAAAAACCACAAGTTGTGAAAAAGGCCATGAACCATTGGATGGTCAAAAAGAGTGACGGATGTAGCATTAATGGTGAGCCGGATAATAATGACTGGATTATTGATTGTGAAGCTCAAAAGCAGGTCTATTGGAAAATGAATGAACTTCTGGTGCTTTTAAATATTCCTTCCTAGAAGCCACCTCAAAATAGTTTGAAAAAAAGCCGGCCCGGATCAATTCCGGGCCAGCTTTATCAAATGACTTGTCATTTGTTATGTATCAGGCTTCAATATCAGAAAAGCTTAACATCCCTTCAATTAATAAATCCCAAGGTCACATCCTGCAGCAATTGTTTGTCCCATTTCAAAACATTCCTGAAGTATGCTCTCAGTGATCTCACCTCTGGATATGATT
>JAKSAU010001011.1 GCA_022361535.1 Desulfobacterales bacterium | reverse complement strand
CTGAGTTTTTAATGAAAAAGCGGTCTCCGTCCCGGAAAGTGAATGAACTGGACAACCGGGGCAGCCATTTTTACCTGGCATTGTATTGGGCAACAGCTTTGGCAGAGCAGGATGAAGACAAAGAGCTGAAAGCATTATTCGCACCTGTTGCAGACGCTTTGGACAATAACCGGGAGCAGATTCTAGAAGAATTGCTGGCAGTCCAGGGCGGTGCCGTGGATGTCGGCGGATATTATCATCCGGACGAGAACCTGCTCGAAAAAGAGATGAGACCGTCTGTTACCTTTAATAAGATTTTGGGTACTTTGAAATAATCAAAGGACGATCACCTGTCTGTCAGGCCTGATCATCCGGTATCCTGGGTGGTACTTTTGTTTTGGGGACATGGCCAAAAGCCGTCGCACCCGTTCCTTGGTTGGCGGATGGCTTAAAAGCAGGGGCGCTTGATCCGGCCGGACTTGTATAGGGGCAAAAAAACGCCGCCAGGCCCCGGTATTATATTGCTCTACCTTAGATAGGGCTGATGCCAAGGCTCTTGGATCATTCAGCAGGATCAGGCTGCCTTTGTCTGCTTCAAATTCGCGGGTTCTGGAAAGAGCCAGGTAAAGAAGCATACTAAATACCGGTGCAAACACCATGACACCAAGGGCCAGTAAGCTGAGTGTGGTCTTACCTGCAATCACAAGCGGCAGAGAGAATACCAGCAGAATTTGGCCTGCCAGGGAAAGATAGTTGGTCATGCGGCCAAATACGGACGACAGGGCCATAACCTGGGTATCGTTGTTTTTGATATGGGTGATTTCATGGGCAAGAATGCCTGCCAGTTCACGGGTGGTAAGGGCTGTGATAAGACCATGGGTGAGGGCAATGGCAGAATCTTTTTTGTTACCAACGGCAAATGCATTCAACTTTGGCGATGGCAGATAATACAGAGCGGGTATCTTTTCTAATCCGGCATTTTGCGCCAGCTGTCCCGCAATCTTATACAACCCGCCCAATGTCCGCGGATTAAGAGGTTTGGCCCTGAAGCTTTTCATGACAAGTCGCGGAGGCATCTTAGGAGTGAACACAACGGTGAGAGTGGTAAGAATGACAGCAATTTTGACCCCTGACACGCCTGCAACAAGCCAGCCTATAAGACCCAGCAAGCCGGCCATGGATATCAACAGTGCAATTGTCTGGAAATGATTCGATTTGACGCTGGTTTTCTTTCTTATTTTCTGTTTCATGGGATCCTCCTGGATCAACTGAATTGCCTTAAACAAAAAATAAGAAGAACCCATTACTTTGTCAAACAGGGGTTACAAAGTAATGGGGGTGGGTTTAGGATAACCACTCTGCCACTGATTTTAGTTTGATCATGAGTTCTTTTTCACCAAAGGGTTTTCTGATGTAGTCAGCTGCGCCCATGGTCATGGTCTTCTTAAAGGTCATGTCATCTGTTTTCGATGTAAGAACCACAAATGGTATGGCTTTTAAATCCGGATGTTTCTGGAGGTTTGCCAGCAACTGCATTCCGTTCATTTCAGGCATAACCAAATCTGAGATGATGAGGTCCGGTCGTATAAGAGGAGCAGCATCAAGGGCTTGTTTACCGTTACCGGCCTGGGTAATATTCCCAATGCCGTTTTTTTTAAGAATGTTGACGATCAGGCTTCTGATGGCTTTGGAATCTTCAACTACCATAACGGACAATGTGTGCAGTTCTTTCATAGAGACCTCATTTGTATTTGAATTATCGGGCACAACGGCAACAGATTATAGTGATACGATAAAGAGTTTGCAATCAAAGAATGTACTAAACGTTTATGCCGTGAATAGGGTAAGTTGGTTCCTTCTGGCATCTGCATGCTGGATGGTGACCTGGATCAGGTCGCCGTGTTTGAGTTTAAAACCTGATGCAGGCATGCGGGCTTCAAGCATGAATTCTTTAAGCAGAACATTGTAATGGTCCCTGTGACAGTCTAGAACAAGGCCTTCAAAGCTAGCGCCGCGCATTCCTTCTAAATACTTGATCATCCAATAACGCTTTCTTGCAGCCTGGACACGCCCGGTATTGGCCACAGGAATGGAAATGGCCTGGAGAATATCGTCGAGCTCCTGGGCGGAATAAGGTCTGCCAAGTCCAAGCACCGCCTTGATCTGACGCTGGGTGAGCAGGTCGTGGTATCGGCGGATAGGGGAAGTGGCCGTTACATAAGCATTCACTCCGAGCCCTGAATGGGGTTCTGCATGGGTATTGATTATGGCCCTGCTTAATTGTTTTCTTTGCATGAAATTGGGCATCAGCGCCGTTTCTATACCCTTGAATACCCTTTGCTTGGGTGGTGCCTGGGCGCGGAAAACAGCAGGCATATCATTTTTACTTAAAAATTCGGCCATCAGGGCGTTGGCAAGAATCATCATTTCCGAGACCAGCATTCGCGATGGATTTTCCCGGTCCACCTTTGAGTAGTGAATTTCTTTGTTTTCATCTAGCCATACATTAACTTCGGGAAGAGTGATCTGTATTGCTCCTGCTTTGAGACGTTTTTCCCTTAATATCGTCGCCATTTTGTACAAACTGGTGATGGGGTCATTTTTCCCGTTAAGCAGGTTGGCTTCAGAATAACTCATCTGTTGATGAACTTTAATGACCGAGGGGACAATTTCATAATCCAAAACTTCGAAAAACTGGTTCATATGAACCAGGGTGGATATACCTGGCCGGGTCTCACCCTCTTTGAGACTGCATAAGTCCTCGGACAGGCTGGAAGGAATCATGGGCAGTTTGTCATCTGGCATATAGATGGAAGACGCCCTGTACCGGGCTGCCATATCAATGGGGTCCCCGTTTCGGATATAGGCGCCTACATCAATGATGTGAATCCCAAGCCGGTAACCATTTTCCGTTGTTTCGAGGCTAATGGCGTCGTCATAATCCTGGGTAGACTGGCCGTCAATGGTGATCAAGGGCAAATGGGTCAGGTTTTTGCGTTTTGGGTCGTCAAAGACCTGGGTTGCTGTTTTGCTTAGATGTATGGCAGCCGCCATGACTTCTTTGGAAAAATTGACCGGGATTTGCATGGACAAAAGGTCAAGGTTTTCATCTTCATCCCAGATACCGGCTTTAACAAAAAGAGGAAACAACTGGTCCACGACACTCAAACCTGATTTCTTAATCATCTGTTTTGCTGTTGAGGCCATGTTTGCTTCATTACCGAACAGATAGTAGTCCTTGAGAATTTGAATGATCTGGGGTTCTGGCAGGTCAGGGAGAGAATCATGTTTCTGGAGTCGGGTCAGCCATGCAGCAGCTTTTGTAACCATGGCTTCCCTGCGTTCAGCTTCTTGTATTTGCCGTCTCCTTTTTTCCATTTGGTCCTGGGTATAAGGAAGGAATATTAGTTTATTAAATTTAAAATAGAGACGGTCATTGAAGAAGGCACGGATGACAGCAGCCTCGTGGTCAGAGGTTAAAGGTGGATCAAAGCAGAACAAAGTCATGGCTGAAATATCGATTTCTTCGGGCTCATCGTGGAGTATTTCCCAAAGATCTTTGATATTTATAGACTCAGACAACTTTTTCCGGTTTTCGGTCACCTGCTTGAGATGGTTGACCAAGGCACTTCTGGACAATTCCGTATCCAGTTTGGCCTGGGAGACATGGGAAAGGCGTTTCTCGGAAAAATTAACTTCCCGGGAATTTTCATTGAGCAATCTCAGCTTGCCTTTTTTCTCGCTTAGGATAACCGCGGATATTATTTTTTGCTGGTCAATATATTCTACAATGCTGCCAATTTTCATGAGAGGACAATAACAGGAAGGATGGTCAAAGTCAAACACTCAAAAGGCTTGTACACCTTGAAAACAAGCCCTGTTTAAGGTAGGATACAGCCATGAACAGTATGGACGATTTTAAAAAAAATAAAGAAAAAATTAAGAAAAAAAATGACTTGCCAGTGTTGGATTCTGATCAGGATTTTCTTAATGCGTTTTTAGATGACAGCAGCACTTCCAATCAAGAAAAAAAAAAGGATACTGACGAGTCTACAAAAAAGGATTCCAGGGTAAATAAGCATGGTCTTCCTTTTATTGACGATTATGAAAGCCAGTTTAATCAAGATCCTGAAACCGGTGAGCAACACAGCAACAGTCAGGGAAACACAGGCCCGGAAGAAGAACTGGAAGAGGATTTTGCGCTGCTGTTAGATCAATCTTTGAAAGAAAAGAAGCCGCGTCGCCCCGACCCCAAACCCATGCCTCTGAAACGGCGCTTGAAGCGTTATCCACCGCCTGAAGCCGACCTTGACCTACACGGTTTCACAGCCATTGGTGCACAAATGAAGGCAAAATCCTTTATCACAAGCGCCCGGCTTGAGGGCTTTTTTACCTTGCGGATTATTGTTGGCCGGGGGATTCATTCTCAAGACGGCCCGGTCTTACCCGATGTGGTAGAAGATCTTCTCAAAGCATTGAAAAAAGAGAACTTCGTTCTTACCTATGAATGGGAAAAAAAGAAAAAAAATAAATCCGGTGCCGTCATTGTTTACTTAAAGCAGTTCAACGATTGAGCTGGTATTTTTTTACCGCCTTATTGTGATCTCTTAAATTTGTTGAAAACTTATGTGTGGTGTCGTTCTTTGATACAAAAAACAGATAGTCGCTTTGAGCCGGATACAAGGCGGCTTCTATGGCTTTTGCGCCCGGATTCGCAATTGGCCCTGGCGGAAGCCCCTTGATTTTGTAAGTATTATAAGGCGTTTTTCGCCTCAGGTGCTTGTAGCGGATTCGGCCATGGTAATCGTCAACACCGTAAATGACTGTGGGGTCGCTTTCAAGGCGCATATTCTTTTTCAATCGGTTATGGAAGACTGATGCAATCAAGGGCCGTTCAGAGGCATCGCCGGTTTCTTCTTCGATGATAGAAGCCAGGGTGACAATCTCATGAACACTGTATCCTATTTCCCGGGCACGTGCCTGCCATTTTGAATTAAATGTTGAATGGAAGGTTGCAGTCATTTTTTCAATTAATGATTTACAATCTGTATTTCTAGGAAAAAGATAGGTATCAGGGTAAAGGTAGCCTTCCAAGGTTAACCCTGGAACATTCAACTGATTTATAAAATCAATATCCCGGCATAGGGACAAAAATTCTTCTTGCTTACAAAGCCCTGCCTTTTGGGCAAGAACCGAAATTTCTTCCATATTCAACCCTTCAGGAATGGTGAATTTGTATAGTTTAACCTTGCCGGAGATCAGTAGTGCTAAAATTCGGTCGGGGGTAAGGTTCGGGGCAAGTTGATATTCACCGGCCTTAATCCGGGTGGCTGCTTTTTTAAGCCTGGCATATAGTTTAAACCTAAACGGATCAGTGATTAACCCTTCTTTTTTCAGGTTTTGGGAAATTGTGTTCAGGTTCTGTCCCTGAGATATGGTAAATATCAACGCGTTCGCGTCTGTTCCAGCCGGTGTGTTTATAAAAGACTTCATCCATATGGCTGCACCTGCGCCTGCTATAATGCCCATAAAGCAAAGAAAAGACAGGATCATCAGGACCGGTTTTAGCCGGTTTGCTTTTTTATTTCTCAAATTATCACAAGCCTTGTTTTTAAATATAAAAAAAAGGTCTGCCCGGACTCCCGGGCAGACCTTTTAGTTTATGCATTAGTTTGTTTTATTTGGCAATGGGAAAATCCGTATCTGGATTGTAACAGATCCGGCAGCAATTCAGGCAACGGTCTGCTTCCCTGTGGGCTTCATCTTCCGGCAGAACAAGGTCAACTTCAACCATTGAATCCAGACGCTGATCCACGTGAAGTTCAGGCATTTTGGCCCTTGGGATCTGGCGGATGCCTTCAACGGAGTCGAACAGGGATTCATGTATCCGCTTGTTTTGCAGGGAATCCACTGGCGGCTCTACGGGTTCGCCCTTGAGGAACAGATCAATAGACCGGGCAGCACGTCTTCCACCGCCGATTGCATCAACAACAAGCGCAGGACCGGTTGCCACATCACCCCCTGTGAAGATATAGGGGATTGAAGACTGCAGGGTGGCCGGATCACTGTCAATGGTATTCCAGCGGGTCAATTCCAGATCATTCATTCTTGCATGGGGATCATTGTCCTTAAAAGAGGGATCCGGTGCCTGACTGATGGCAGAGATGACCATATCAACATCCAGTACGGTTTCAGAACCTTCTATCGGTACAGGCCGTCTTCTGCCTGAGGCATCCGGTTCGCCCAGTTCCATCTGCAGGTACTCAAGGCCTATGGCCTGGCCGTCATCATTTCCGATAACACGGGTGGGGGCTGCAAGGAATACAAATTCAATGCCTTCTTCTTCTGCTGCAACAATTTCCACTTCATTGGCGGGCATCTCATTTCTGGTTCTTCTGTAAACAATGTACACCTTTTCAAGGCCGAGCCTTATCAGTGTTCTGACGCAGTCAATGGCGGAGTTTCCACCGCCTACGATGGCAGCGGTCTTTCCTAATTTCATCTTCTGGCCGCTGGAAAAACTCTGCAGCCAGTCAATGCCTTTATAGCATCCGTCAAGATCCTCCCCTTCAATGCCAAGGGCATAATCTTTCCAGGCACCGATTCCCATGAATACGGCATTATATCCGGAGGCCATGAGAGATCCAAGTCCGAAGTCTTCACCGAATTTTACATGGGTAAAGGCTTTGATGCCCAGGTCCAGGATACCCTGGATTTCCCAGTCCAGAACCTTTTTGGGGAGTCTGTACTCAGGGATGCCGTATCTGACAATACCGCCCAGTTTGGGCATGGCTTCAAAAATATCCACCTGATGGCCGATCCGTCTTAAGAAAAATGCGCAGGACAGCCCGGCAGGTCCGCCGCCGATTACAGCCACCTTTTTGCCCGTATCCGGGGCACAGGTAATGGGTATCCGGGATCCGGTGTTCATTTCATAGTCAGAGACAAACCGCTTGAGCTGGTTGATGGACACCGGTTCGTCCTCAATGCCGCGGCGGCATTCGTTCTCACAGGGATGGGGGCAGACACGGCCGCAGATGGCCGGCAGGGGATTGTTTTCCAGGATGATGTCATAGGCGGCATTGAAATTACCTATGGCCGTCTGCTTCAGATACCCCTGGATATCCACCCCGGCGGGGCAGGTT
>JAKSAU010000783.1 GCA_022361535.1 Desulfobacterales bacterium | reverse complement strand
ATGCAATCCATGCTTCAACAATCCAGCCATGCACCAGAAACAACCCCATAGCCAAGCTGAACAAAAGCGTCCAGATAAGGATCTGGAAATGCCTTTCAAGCGGTGACCAGCGTCCAAGAAATCTGTTGGACTCACCATATTTAGAAATCTGACGGGCTGCAACCAGCATGGTATGGGGCCATTGCCATATCCCAAGGCACACCATAAGAATAATGAGTCCGGTTAAATCTGTGCCGGACAGGGGTCCCGGAGCCGCGGCCCATCCCATGGCAGGAGGTATCATGCCGCACAAGGTGCCGGGCAGCATGGCAAGCAAAGGGTGTGTCTTTTTTAAAGGCGTGTATAATCCATTGTAGCAAATCAATGCAATAGCACCGAAAACTGCCGGCCAAACAGACGTATATCCAACACTCAGCCCTGCAAGTCCGATAAGGATAAGTGCCAAGGCAAGGCAGCGTGCCGCTGCAAGTGAAAAGTGGTTGCACGCCAGCACCCTGCTTCGGGTGCGCTCAAATCTGCTGTCATATTCACGATCCTGGATATTGTTGAGAACAGCTGAACCGGAAGCCAGCAACACGGTCCAGATACCCAGTATAAGGCTTGCTGCGCTGACATGATCCTGTGCAAGCCCATGCCCTGCCACAGCTGACAATCCAATATAAAGACTTAAATGAAATTTTGTCAGCTCAAAGATTGCCCTTGCAGGACCAGACCGGGGCGGTCTGCCGGAGATTGCGCCTGGCATCAATGCTGTATTACCACTCGTCTTCCTCATTGATCCACTCATCAAATTCTTCCTGGGACACAACAGAAACCACACCTGTCATATCCGCATGGCCTGTGCCGCAAAATTCAGTACATTGAAGGAAATACTCCCCTATTTTTTCAGGCAGAAACCACGCATAGGTATTCACCCCTTTGACAGCATCCACCTTAACCCTGAAAGCAGGTATAAACATAGAATGTATGACGTCATCGGATGTGATATTTAACTTAATTGGCTGGTTTACCGGCACCACAATCTCGTTTTCTGTTTCCTTGTCATTGTCATATATAAAAATCCATGAAAACGACTGGGCAATGACATCAATTTCCATAGCATTCTCAGGCACATTCCGTAACCCTGTATAGGACTGCCACCCTGAAACGAACATAAACATGGCAATTATTGTCGGAATGGATATCCAGGCAATTTCAAGGCCGATATTCCCCCGAATGTCTGCGGCAACCGGATGTTTGCTTCTGCGGTACCGGATCACAAAATAGATCATCACTGCGGTAATGCAGAATAGAAAAAGAAAAGAAAACCCGATGATAAAATAAAAAGACCTATCCACCAGGGTGACGGGGTTTACAATTTCATTCATATTTTACCTCACCTGAATGCAATATCCCAGAATGTAAAACCGATCATTATGGCCAAAAAACCGATCGTCGACAAAAACGAAATTACCAGGGTTCGGCCTTCAAATTTCATGTGCATAAAAATGAGCAGGACAAGGCTGCCTTTCAAAGAAGCTATGCCAAGGGCTGCCCATACGTTGAAGCGTCCCAAATCCACATAGGAAGCTCCCACTGTAACCCCTGTTAAAACTAAAAGCGCAGCAAGAGTGAGCCCTAAAGTTTTATAGGAAATGATATGGGGTTTATTTTCCATTTTCTTCCTCCTGCATCAGATAATCAGATAAAATAAGGGAAAAATAAATATCCAGATCAAATCCACCAAATGCCAATACAGTCCGGCATTTTCAAGCAAGGCAAACCGGGTGGACGTCACTTTTCCTGAGGCCACATAGGCCATGGCTACAGCCAGGACTGTCATACCGATGACAATATGCAAACCATGCAACCCTGTTATTACATAGTACAGGCCGAAAAACACATTTTGTCCGGTAGGGCCGTCCATAAGTGTTTCTGAGTTCGGGTATATCCCAAGGCTGATTTTAGCTCCCCATTCAAAATACTTGTTGATCAGGAATATCAAACCGCACCCCAAGGTTACGCCTAACCCTGTCAGGGCAAGTCCCTTTTGCTCTTTTTGAACAGCGGTTATGGACGCGGCCACAGCAAAGCTGGAGATGAGCAGAATTACCGTGTTGATCAACCCGAATATCCGGCTTAACTGCTTTCCACCGTCAATAAAGTCCTGGGTGTGCACAGTCAGATAAACCGCATACAACACAAAGAGTCCGCCAAACAGGATAATTTCAGTATACAGAAAGAGCCACATGCCCAGTTTTTTACCGGTTTCGTCATTATGGACCATTTCCATCTTGGTATCCTTTGTTAAATCTAAACAGGTTTCTTATCTTCAACCACCCCTGTAAAATCATAGGGATAATCAAGGACCTCAGGATCGGCTTCAAAATTATGCAGCGGCGGCGGAGAGGAAGTCTTCCACTCCAGTGTCACCCCGCCCCACGGATCGGCCGGTGCATTGCGTGCCGTTCTGAAAGTGATGGCCAGATTAAAAAACATCAGGGCGATCCCCAGGATCATAAATAAGGCTCCGAATCCTGCGAAAAAATTACCTTGTGCATATTGGGGAAGGTAATCGTAATACCGCCGCGGCATACCTTGAAGTCCCAGAATAAACATAGGGACATAATGAAACATAAAACCGCCCGTCACAAGAATAGACGCGATATAGGCCTTTTTAAAATCATACATACGGCCAAACATTTTGGGCCACCAATAATGGAGCGCAGCAAAAAAGGCAAAGCCGGTCCCACCGAACATGGTGAAATGAAAATGCGCCACCACAAAGTGCGTATCGTGAACATGGATGTCCGTGCCTGCGGCCCCTAAAACCAAACCGGTGAGACCGCCTACGGAAAAAAGATAAATAAAGCACAAGGATAAAAACAGAGGCGGCGTCATCTGTATAGCCCCCTTATACAGGGTTGACACCCAGGAAAAGACCTTTATGGCCGAAGGGATGGCCACCACAAAGGTTAATAAGGAAAACACAAAAACCGCCGTGTCACTCATGCCTGACGTATACATGTGATGGGCCCAGACTAGAGAGCCTGCCACGGCAATGGCCATGGATGAGGCCACGATGGCCTTGTACCCGAAAATGGATTTGCGTGAAAAGACAGGTATGATTTCCGAGATCACCCCCATACCGGGCAGAATCATAATATAAACCGCCGGATGAGAATACATCCAGAACAGATGCTGGTAAAGGATGGGGTCACCGCCCCTGGAGGGATCAAAAAGACCGACATTTAAAAACCGCTCGGCCATGACCAGCACCAGTGTAATGGATACGACTGGGGTAGCCAATAGCTGAACCCAGGAAGTGGCATAAAGGCTCCAGGTAAACAAAGGAATCTGCATCCATCCCATTTTGGGACTGCGCATACGGTGGACTGTGGTGATAAAATTCAAGCCTGTGAGCATGGATGAAAAACCCAGGACAAAGGCGGCAAAAACTGCGGTGGATACATTTGTTTGGGTAGAAATGGAAAAGGGTACATAAAACGTCCAGCCAGTATCAGGGAACCCGTCTGAAAAAAGTGCTGCTATAGCAATAACCCCGCCTGCCATGTAAAGGTACCAGGACAACAGGTTGAGCTTAGGAAAAAAGACATCATCCGTTCCCAACTGCATGGGCAGGAAAAAATTACCAAAAGCCGCAGGCAATGCCGGGATGATGAACAGAAAAATCATAATCACCCCGTGCAGGGTAAAGGCGGAATTGTATAATTCTGCGGACATAATGCTTTCACCCGGCAGCATTAATTCAAGCCTTATCAGGCCGCCCAGAATGATAGCCAGACAGAACCAAAACAGGATAGCAAACAGGTACATCAGCCCGATGCGCTTGTGATCCGTGGTCAGCAGCCAAGCACCAAGTCCTTTAAACCTGGCAGGTGATGGGGTTTCAAAAAAGGATTTTACAGCGTCCATGTCAACCTTCCTCATCAAAATATGGACCAAAGTATTTGGAATACTACAGGTATCTAACTCTTTTACTTATGCTGCCGCCCCCGTTTCTTCTTAGACCTGGAGGGAGAGGCAAGAAACAGAATAAAGCCTACCAGTATTATCAGGATCGCAGTTCCCGTAATGCGGAACATCTTGAATACATAGGTTTTGTTTTCCGGATCATAATCAAAGCAAAACGATAAAACACCGCGCTTAATCGAGATCCCCGGCTCACCTTTTCTGGCCTCGCTCAAGGCCATTCCCACATCAAAAGGTAAAAACTCAGGACCATAAAGATACCGGATAATTTTGCCGTCTTGCGCCATAACGATCAGAACATTTGGGTGGATATAACCGTTCTTTTCCTGCTTTACAAAATAAAACCCTAAAGAACGGGTCAGTTTCAGGATATTTTCCCGGTCTCCAGTCAGGTAGAGCCACTTGTCTATATCCATATCCCGCTCGATGAGATTAGTGTAATTCTGCTTTGATGTCATGGCGTGGGAAGCATCTTCATCATCGGAAAAACTAAAGGTGATGACATTAAAGTCTTGCCCCGGCACATCGCCAACCTGATTTAACACATTGGTTAACTCAGCCTGAAGCATATTGCAGACTGCCGGGCATAAGAAAAAGATCGGCAGCAGGACCACGGGCTTGTCAAAAAGAGTCTTCAAATCTACCGGCTGATTGTTTTCATCCCTGAATCGGGCAGAAAAATCGATATAGTTTCCAAGCTGTTCATCCACCCGAACCATAGCGGCAAGGTCTTCTTCAGACATTTCCTGTGCCTGCATCATTTTCTCATGGTCATGACCGGACATTTCTGCAGACTCTCCATGGCCGGAGTGATCCATATCGCCTGCCATGTCAGAATGGTCCATTGACATCGTTTCATGGTGGGTGTCTTGTGCGTCAGATACATGCCCGTCATGACCTGCCTGTCCCATATTCGCATGGGAATTTGTATGGGACGACATGTCATGTTCTGTGGAAGCAACAGCGGCAGGGATCGCCGCCGCTGCATACAGGCAGACAGCCAGGACCAGGGTTGAAAAGGCCCGGGCAGTCATTATTTAATCTTCTTGTTTTCGCCGGAGGTAAAATTGATGTCGTACACCCCTCTCCATTTATGGCCAGATCTAAAGGAATCCCGGCCGGAACCGTAAGCAAGCATAATACGATAGGTGTTGGCAACATCAATGGGTTTATCCCATTTGTCCCCTGTATCCAGAGGAATTGTAAAAGAGATGGAGGTTATTCCATCAGCCTCGTCGCCTTTGGGATCAAGAATATGGTTTTCCCCTCCCAGCTTTTCATCTGGAGAATGAGCCCGTTTTCTATCACCGTAATGATCTTCTATTCTTACTTTTCCTTTTTTTACCGCACCGATAACGATATTGGCGCCTTGCATTGCTTTTTCAGGATCAAACCCGATGGCAACCCAGCCTGTGGTTTCTGCAGAAAGTTTAAAATGGATTTTATCTCCGTCCACACGCCACTGTACGTCCATCTTTTCTACTTTAAGTTCATGTTCATATTCAGAAGCTGTTGCCGTGAACGGCAGCATAATAAGCACAGCAGTCAAAACACCAATCAATTGTCGCATCATCTTGTTTCTCCTTTATCCGAAAATAAGTTCTCCACCGGAAAATCCCAATCCGATAGCAAAAATAATCATAACAATATAAAGCCCTGTAATTTTGTCTATGCGGGGTGTTTCAGGATCGTCTTTAATTGCAATGAAGAGCATTAGAATGCTTAGCAAACCTGCAAGCACCATTTTAATTATAATCAGGGTTTCCCATTCTCCATCATACCTGTGCTGCCAATCCAGGTATCCTGTAAAAATAGTTGGCGGCAGCCCAAGCAGCCCCAGGATCACGCAATGGTATCCTGTTTTAGCAAGCATCTTCAACCGGGGTATAAAGGAGAGAAACCTGAATGTTACGGCGCCCATTACCATACCCATGGGAAGATGGGTGAGCCCGGGATGTACAGGGTGCGTAAAACCAATCTTGGTCAAGAATTCAAATATCGTTTCAGTCATGGGATCTCCTTTTCATTTTTGTTTGTACAAATCAAGTTAAGATGCTGCGACAAAATTTCAATGGTTCCTTTCAGGCGCCTTTTCTTTTTCGAAAAAAATGTACCAAGGAAAAAGATAAAAATTCGTGTCTTGGATCAGTCAGCTTTAGCCTTGCCTGACAAGACTTGCGCTCGTTTGGGAATGTAATTCCTTTATAGAGTCCGGACAGTGACAAGTCAAGAAAAAATGGGCAGCAAAAATTACTCCCAAAACCAATAAAGTTTGCCTCCATAAACTTTTTACTTGACAACTTACAAATAAAAACCCATAGTATATCCAACACGAAAAACCAACTGAAGTTGCCAACAGCAAGATGACAAGATGCCGATATCCTTAGTGAAAGGAATTATATAATGAGCAGTTTCGACGAACACAATTACATCGAAAGTGATGAAGAAAGAGAAGCCGGGCATGAAGACACCCGCCATTTTAATTTCGAATGTGAAACCTTTGACTCCATTGGTTGCGACACTGGAGTCGATGTAGCAGGATAAGCTAAAGCCTCCTTAATGTTAAGTATTTATTTTGCCTCCTAAAGAAGGGGGGCAGTGGTTCCAGCCAAGCCACTGCTTCCCTTCTTGTTTTTTTACTGCTATTTAGGAGGATGGAACTTTGCAATCTGGCGGGACAGGGCGATCAGGGTACCGGATTCGTCCCACAGTTCCCCATCTTCTTCTACAAACCCTTCTGAAATAAACCGCGTAGTAAAGATACCTTTAAGCCTAAATGATGTGGGCAATGCCCTTACATTCACCGAGTATTCAATGGTAGGCACCCAGGCTACCATACCGTGACTGGCCAAAACGCAAGGCGGAAAGGCGTCGGCAAAAAGTGTGATGGCTGCCAAGTCAATCGGCCGTTCATCTTTAAACTCAACCCACCCTTTCATAACAGAAACCGTGGACAGGTCACCTTGCATCCAACCTGCAGATACCGGGTCCAACCTTAAATCGATCTGGTTAAACAGGGAATATCCGTCAATGGCAGGCACCCGGATACAATCTTCCCATGGCGCCACAGCTTCAGGCTCTTTTTCATAGACCGTATTAAATTGTGCGTCACTGGGTTTTACAAATGTCCCCAGAGCCCGGATACGTTCTTTGCCATCCTGGATAAGCCGAGCTTCCTTCCTTATATAATGCAGTGATTCTCCCATGGTCTCAACACGGATATGTGCAGGACGGTGAAGACAGCGGCCCATGTAATTTGCCGTTACTATGGCTGCATTTAAGCTTTCACCATTTGTCCAATCTGCATCAGTGGCTGATGTCGGTGCCATGGATTGTGCCATTAAAGCCATAACATATCCGCCATTGGCAGCATTATTAATGGCCCATCCATCAGAAATTGTTATGCGGAACTCTCCGTCTCCTTGATTTTGAAGTATGGTATCTCTATCAAAAACATGCATGACCTAATCCCTGATCTTTTCTTTGACCGCTCTGATGATACCTGAGCAAACTTGATTAGCGTCGGCAACAATGGCAACATCAGCCATCTTCATCATGGTGGCATTTGGATTTTTGTTTACAGCCACGATAAAATCGGCATCGGAAATAGCTGCTGTATGCTGAATGGCACCGCTGATACCAAAAGAAAGCAGTACCTTTGGCCGGATATGTTTTCCAGCCTGGCCAACCAAGGCATCATGGCCTATCCAGTCGGCATAAACAACCGGTCGTGTAGCACCAACTTCAGCATTCATCATCCGGGCAAGCTCAAAAAGTTTTTTAAATTTTCCCTTAGAACCCATGCCCCTTCCGCCGGTAATAACGATATCAGCCTTTTCTATGCCCTGGGCCTTGGCCGGTTTATACTCCGACTGTATACACCGCACTCTTTCTTGAGGCATATCAGAGGGCAAATCTAAGGCTATAATTTCTCCTTTGGCATCATCATTATGGGGCAGTTCCTGAAAAGTACCTGGCCGTATAGTGGCCATCTGCGGTCTGGCATTGGGGGTGATGATCCTTGCCACTAAATTGCCGCCAAAAGAAGGCGCGATCTGAACCAAACAACCTTTATCATCTATCTCAAGATCAATACAATCTGCCGTAAGCCCTGTTTTAAGTACTTTGGCAACCCTGGGAGCAATTTCCTGGCCGAAACGGGTAGCACCGATCAATAGAATCTCAGGCCCGAATTCACGGGTCAGACGGGTCAATAGAAATGTATAGGTCTCAAGGGCATATTCCTTTAACTTAGGATGATCCATGACATATACACGGTCTGCCCCATGGGCAACATATTCTCCTACATATTCATCCATCTGGTGACCAAACACGACAGCGCAAACTTTACCGCCTGTCTGTTCTGCCAGCGCCCGGGCCCGGGCCAGAATTTGGAGAGTAACGCGGCTGCGGAAGTAATTTCGGTAATCACCAAGTACCCAGATATCTTTACTTTGTCCGTTCTGTTTCATCGGTTCCCCTTACTTTTTCAAATCTTTGCCCATGGCAGAACTGATAATTTTACCGTACTCTTTGAATAACTGGTCGACTACCGTCTTGGCAGCCCCCTTCATTACCCGGTTTTCTTTTTGGGTTGTGGGCGAGTACACATCCAAAATCCGGGTCGGCGAATCTTTTAACGCATTAAAGGTTTTATCAAGCCCCAATGTCTCTGCATCCACTATACGGACCCGGGGCGTTTCAAAGGCATCGGCTACACCGCCCAAAGTTGCATATCTTGGGGCAAAGGCTGCCTGATCAATGGTAACAAGACCCGGCAGATCCATCTCAAGGGTTTCCAAAAAATCATCCACATGACGTTCTACAGTCACGGATTTCCCGCAAAGACGAATATCCGAAGCCCAGCCAATGGCAGGCATATCCAGCTCACAAGCCAGTTGCGGCCCCACCTGGGCAGTTTCGCTGTCACTTGTCTGAGATCCGCAGAGCACAAGGTCGGTCTCCGGCTCAAACTTACGAATATATTCCCCGAGAATCAATGAGGTCAGACAGGTATCGGCTCCAGCCATGCGCCTGTCCGTCAACAGTACCCCCTGATCCGCACCTAAGGAAACAGCCTGGTGCAACACCTCTTCGGCCATGGGTGGCCCCATGGACAAAGCAGAGATCTTGATATCCTGGTCCTCTGTCTTAGGATCTTGTTTGAGTCTCAACCCGGCTTCGAGTGCAAGGCGGGAAGACGGATCCATCATGCCTTGGGCAAGTTCCCTTTTCAAGGTACCTGTTTTTGAATTCCAGGGCAGCTCAGAAACCATGGGAACTTGTTTTATACATACAATGATATTGAGCATTTTATTTTCCATAATTGATTTTAACTTGGCTGCGTCAGAAGATGCCGTGCAATGACCATTTTCTGGATCTCACTGGTTCCTTCATAAATCTGGGTGACCTTGGCATCCCTGAAATACCTTTCTACGTCATATTCCTTGGAATAACCGTATCCACCATGGATCTGGACCGCAAGATCAGTTACTGTCCTTGCCGTGGCGCTGCAATGCAGTTTTGCCATTGAGGCCTCGGCGGAAAATGCACCGCCGCTGTCCTTGGCTGCCGCAGCCCTATAAAGCAGCAAACGGGAAGCATCAATGGATGTAGACATATCTGCCAAATAGTTTTGGATGGTTTGGAACTTGGACAAAGGCGAATTGAACTGCTGGCGTTCTTTGGCATAAGATAGCGCATCTTCAAAAGCAGCCTGGGCAATTCCAAGGGCCTGGGCAGCGATACCGATACGTCCGGTATCCAAGGCGGTCAGCCCTATTTTCAATCCCTGGCCAGGTTTTCCCAGCAAGTTGGTTTCAGGAATTTCACAATCCTCAAAAAACAAGGAAGACACCGGATTGGCTCGCATACCGCATAAATCCTCTATTTCACCTACGGAAAAGCCGGGACAGGTTTTCTCTACCACAAAAACGTTGGCAGCAGGTTTACTTTTTCGCCCTTGATCTGAAGCTTCGTCAACAGCAAAGACAAGAACAACATCACAGACACCTCCGTTGGTGACAAAAATCTTGGTACCGTTTATTGTGTAGCCATCTTCTGTTTTTCTTGCTGTGGTTTCAACACCTCCGGCGTCAGACCCGGCATTGGCTTCTGTCAGGCAGAATGCACCGATATGACGGCCCGACGCAAGCTCAGGAACAAACCGGTTAATCTGCTCATCAGTTCCAAATGCCAGAATGGGATAGACACCCACACTATTATGCACAGTTACACACAACCCTAATGAGGCGGAAACCCGTGACAACTCTTCAATAGCTATGGCATACGAAATTGTGTCCAGCCCGGCTCCGCCTAAATGTTTGGGTACCTGGAGCCCAAAATAATTTAAGGGTCCCATCTTTTCAACAATCTCGGTGGGAAATCGGCCCTCCCGGTCCAGTTGGGCCACGTGAGGTCTGATTTCGGTCTCGGCAAATTCACGGACCGTCTTTCTAACCAGTTGATGCTTCATACAAGGGTTAAAATCCATTTGTTCATACCTTTATTCTTATCATTCTCAGGCCAGGACTATACCCTTTTCACGGGCATTTTCAAGTATTATGAGATAATCGCACGCTTTCTTTTTCTGCAGATTCATATATTCAACTTAACCAAACTGTATTTAATCGGTTTTATTGTAATCCTGCAAGACCAAATCCGGTTTGAAACCTGACCCAATTATTGATAAAAGAAGCTCAAGGTTTCAACACTTATATAAAAGGAACAGCCCATGAAAATTAAAATCACCTATTGCGCAGTCTGAAACTATGAGCCGAGAGCTGCCGGTCTGGCAGACCTGATAAAGAAAGAGACAGGTTTTACCCCCACCTTAGAACCCGGTTCCAATGGGATTTATGATATTAAAGCCGGTGAAACACTTGTATATTCAAAGCACAAATCCGGAAGATTTCCAGAGAACGATGAAATTATAACAAAAATCAAGACACTTGAAAGTTAGTTCCGGCAATTGAATAGATAAAAATCATCTTACCCTTCATAAAAACCAAAAAAGGCTGCCTGGTTTAGGCAGCCTTTGTCGGAAAAGGAAAAAAAGATGAAAAAATCAATCTTAATTATCTAATTTGCAACACACGTGCCAATGTCATCTAAGCATACAATAAAAACATATAACAACCTGTTTTTACGCCTTAAATTAATATAGCCATGTATAAACATTCACTCAAACCTTTCTTGATGACCAATATTTCGGACCAAAATAGGAAAAAAAGTTCAAAATTTTGAACCCTTTCAACCCGACCCACCCCAAAAACAATCATAATATATTGAATTTAAATACAATTCAGCCAGTTCACAACTATAAACCAAATGATTTCCAAACCTAAACAATGAAAAAAGTAAATTTTCGTTAATAATTTATTGATTTTTTGTAAACTCTTTTATATAAAACTATCGCATTTTAGAATATTTTTCATAAAAATTTGTTAATTTTGTCATCAGATGACATTACATCGTTTGGCATTTGCGATTCTGTTGCAGATGACCGCAAAACTGTCAGATGACAAACGAATCTTCTAACTGATGGAGACGTTATGTTTGGGAAACTGCGAATTAAAACCAGGTTGATCAGCGGGTTCGGTATCATCATCGCCATTGCACTTATTGTTGGAATAACAGGATATTCTTCTTTGAACAAAGTCATGTCAGTATCTTATTTTCAATCCCAGGTTTTGATACTTGAAAAACACCTGGACGATATTTTGATCCACCAGGAAAAATTTCGCCAGACCGGTGGCGAAGAAGATTATAAAGCAGTGCGTTCCTCCTTTACTAAAGCGAATGCTGAAATTAATGAACTCAAGGACTCGCAAATAGATCCTGAGGCGCATGCCAATCTTGAAAAAGCGGCCAAGACCTATGACAGTTTACTTAGCAGCTTAAAAGATAATAAAGAATCAAATAAAGAGCTGCTTGAACAATTAAAGCAAATCGCCGCAGAAATGAGCCGGATCTTCAAGCAGACGATTGAAACTGAAGGCGAAAAAACAAAAACCGGAATTCTGTCCTCAAGCCAGGATTATCTTAAAGAAAATGCCTATAAGAGTGTCAAAGATATTGTAGAACTTGGATTAAACGCTATTAAATACTCCCACGCAACTGGCAAGACAAGGGAAGAAACCCTTGAATTAATAAGGAATATGCACTTTGATGGCACCAACTACTACTTTGTTGTCCAAAAGAATTATACATTGATTGCACACGGAGCCAAAGCCAGTCTCGAAGGTATGGACTTTAGCAAAGTAAAGGATAAAAAAACCGGCAAGGCATTTATGATAGAACTGGTAAAAAATGCCGTCAAAGACGGGCATTCCACTACTGAGTACTTTTGGACCCGCCCTGGAAAAGGAGATGAGGTGTTTCCGAAAGTCACTATGGCCAGCTATTTTAAACCCTGGGATATGACCATCTGTGCAGGCATATATGTAGATGACATAGACAATGCCGGACGTGAAATGAATAATATCGTTGCCAAGGGATTCGAAGAAATAAACACGATGAACTCCCTTGAAAAAACAATGATCTATGCCAGACTTGCAAGTCTGTATCACATGATGTTCAACGCCGGAGATCAAAAAACCAAAGACCTGCTGTCCCAAATCGCCCAGGCACCCCAGGCCACAGAAGACCTGAAAGTTGCCGCCAATGGATATATAGATATCTGGACAAGCTATGCCGAAAACCTTGAGAAAGCAACTGCCAGCGCACAATCAGCCAGTAAAACGGTCCATAAAGGAATGGAGGTGATGGAGCATGTTTCAAAACAGGCAAAATCTACCATGAAGGCAACACAAACCTCTGCCAAATCCATCATTCTCATCTTTATTGTCGCGGGTGTGATCCTTGGCGTTGCCATGGCATTTCTATTGGTTCGTTCCATTTTGAATCCCATAGAAAAAACCAATGCCATGATCAAGGATATTGCCCAGGGAGAAGGCGATTTAACGAAACGGTTAACTGTTAATTCCGAAGATGAGATTGGGGAATTATCCGGCTGGATCAATACCTTTATTGAAAAACTGCAAGCTATGATCAAAGATATCTCTAACGGTGTTAACACCTTGTCTACGTCATCAGGAGAATTATCCGCTGTCTCTGACCAGATTTCATCCAGCTCAGACCAGACCGCACAAAAATCAAACACTGTGGCATCTGCAGCCGAAGAGATGAGCACGAATATGACCAACGTGGCTGAGTCATCCCAGGATGCTACTTCAAACATCCAGGCGATAGTGGCAGCCATCGAGCAAATGCGGGCCACGATTGAGGAGATTTCCGCCAATATGGCTAAAGGAAATACCACAACCCAGAACGCAGTTACCCAGGCGAAAGCCGTTTCCTCAAAGGTTGACGAACTTGGAAGGGCTGCCGCGGATATTAATAAAGTGACTGAAACCATCGCCGATATATCCGAACAGACTAATCTGCTGGCCTTAAATGCTACCATTGAAGCTGCCCGTGCAGGTGAAGCCGGTAAAGGATTTGCTGTTGTCGCTGGCGAAATTAAAGCGTTGGCACAGCAGACAGCAGATGCGACCAGCGAAATATCCAGGCGAATCGCAAATGTTCAGGCTTCCACAGATGAATCCGTTGAGGTCATTGAAACCGTTGTAAAAGTAATCAACGAAATAAACGACATCGTTACAACTGTTTCCGCTGCCATGGAAGAGCAGTCTGCGACCACACTTGAAATATCCAACAGCGTATCACAGGCTGCCCAAGGTGTGGAAGATGTGAACCAAAATGTCAATCAGACTACAGTGGTTGCCGGAAGTGTTACAGAAGAAATTACAGAAGTCAGCCAGGCTGCCGACCAGATTAACTCAGGATCTGACCAGGTGAAAGACAGCGCCCAAGCGCTCTCCAAACTGGCAGAGAATTTAAGCGATCTTGTGGGCCGCTTTAAAATCTAACGGCAATAAAAAAAGCATTAATGCAAAAAGGGCAGATCCGTTTTGGATCTGCCCTTTTATATTCTATTATCCGTGGACCGGATTAATATCTATAGTGATCAGGCTTAAATGGCCCGTTAACGGAGATACCCAGGTAATCGGCCTGCTCCTGGGTCAACTCGGTTAAGGATACGGATAAATTCTTTAAATGAAGCCTTGCCACTTCTTCATCCAGCTCCTTAGGCAGCGTGTAGACCTTTGCATCAAGATCCTCTTTGGCCAATTTAATCTGTGCCAAGGTCTGGTTGGAGAAACTGTTGCTCATAACAAAGCTGGGGTGGCCTGTGGCACAGCCCAGATTTACCAAGCGGCCTTCGGCCAGGACAATGACTGAGCGGCCGGATGGCAGGGTCCATTTGTCCACCTGGGGTTTAATATTGAGTTTCACTGCATCCGGGTGGTTTTCCAGATAAGCCATATCTATCTCATTGTCAAAATGACCGATATTGCAGATGATGGATTCGTCTTTCATCTGTTCAATATGCTCGCCGGTTATGACATGGTAATTACCTGTAGCCGTAACAAAAATATCACCACGTGATGCAGCTTCCTCCATGGTTACAACTTCATATCCTTCCATGGCGGCCTGCAGGGCGCAGATGGGATCAATCTCAGTAACCAGGACAATGGCACCGTAGCCTTTCATTGATGCGGCACAGCCCTTGCCCACATCTCCGTACCCTGCCACGACAACGGTTTTACCAGCGATCATGACATCTGTTGCCCGCTTAATACCGTCAGCCAGGGATTCCCGGCAGCCATATAAGTTGTCAAACTTAGATTTTGTTACCGAATCGTTGACATTAATGGCAGGGAAAAGCAATTCATTGTTGGCGGCTAACTGGTAAAGGCGGTGTACACCTGTTGTTGTCTCCTCGGATACCCCGCGGATCTTTTCAGCAATATTTGTCCAGCGCTGGTTATCCATCTCATAACTTGCTTTCAATCGTTCCATGAGGCAGCGCTCATCTGCGCTGTGGGTCGGATTTTCCAAAAGAGAAGGATCTTTTTCCACTTTAACACCCTGGTGAACAAACAAGGTGGCATCTCCGCCGTCATCTACAATCAGGTCGGGTCCTGAACCATCCGGCCAGATCAAGGCTTGTTCCGTACACCACCAGAACTCTTCTAATGTTTCCCCTTTCCATGCAAACACGGCAGCAGATCCTTTTTCGGCAATGGCGGCGGCTGCATGATCCTGGGTTGAAAAAATGTTGCAGGATGCCCACCTGATATCGGCGCCCAGTTCATACAATGTATCAATGAGCATGGCTGTCTGGATGGTCATGTGGAGGCTTCCCATGATCTTTAACCCTTTGAGGGGTTTTTCAGGACCGTATTTTTCCTGGATAGCCATAAGCCCCGGCATCTCTTTTTCTGATAACTGCAGATCTTTATGACCATCTTCGGCCAATGCAATATCCTTGACTTTGTACGGCAAGGTCAAATCAAGTTCAAGAAACTCTGTATTATTATTCCCTTCTACCATTTTATAACTCCTTGTAACTGGGTTGAATTACAACATATCAAAATATGTTGATTTGTTGTTTCGTGTTAAATTACAGTTTTTTAACGCGGGGGTCAAGGCAAAAATATAAAAAGCCGCCTGATCCGAAACTCGGCTCAGGCGGCTTTTTCTCTAATTTAAATCCTATAGGCCGGCAAGGCTTCTGATCTGGTCAGCCTTGATGGTTCTTTCCCAGTAGAAATCAGGATCTTTACGGCCAAAGTGACCATATGCAGATGTTTTCCTGTAAATGGGACGAAGCAGATCCAGTTCTGTAATGATACCGGCTGGTCTCAGGTCAAAGACCTCTTTTACAATATCACCGGCACGGGCTTCAGACACTTTTCCGGTTCCCATGAAATCAATCATCATGGATACGGGTTCAGCCACACCAATGGCATAGGCAATCTGAACTTCACATTTATCAGCAAGGCCTGCTGCCACTAAGTTTTTAGCCACATACCGGCCCATGTAAGAGGCAGAACGGTCTACCTTGGAGGGATCTTTACCTGAAAAACAGCCGCCGCCATGGCTTCCCTGGCCACCGTATGTGTCTACAATAATTTTACGGCCGGTCAACCCGCAGTCACCCATGGGGCCTCCAACTACAAAGCGTCCTGTTGGGTTAATGAAAAACCTGGTATCACCGTCCATCATATCTTCAGGAACCACCTTTTTAATGACCTCCGTGATTATGGCAGCTTTGAGATCATCATAGCCGATATCCGGTGAATGCTGAGTTGAAACAACAACGGTGTCTACTCTTTTCGGCTTGCCATCTACATATTCAATGGTCACCTGGGATTTGCCGTCAGGTCTTAAGAAATCAAGGGCGCCGTTCTTGCGGACCTGGGTCAGCCGCTTGGTTAACTTATGGGCATAGATAATGGGCATGGGCATGAGTTCTTCGGTTTCATTAGTAGCAAAACCGAACATCAGGCCTTGGTCACCAGCGCCCTGTTCCTTGAACAGGCCGGCTCCTTCGTCAACCCCCTGGGCTATATCAGCGGACTGCTGATCAATGCTGGTAATGACTGAGCAGGTCTGCCAGTCAAATCCCATATAGGAAGAGTTATATCCGATATCCTTAATGGTGCTCCTGACCACTTCGGGAATATCCACGTAGCAATCGGTGGTAATCTCGCCAGCCACCATGGCAAGGCCGGTTGTGACCATTGTCTCGCAGGCCACACGGCAGTTTTTGTCCTCTGCCATTATCGCGTCTAGAATGCTGTCTGAAATCGCATCAGCCACTTTATCAGGGTGGCCCTCGGTAACAGATTCAGAAGTAAACAGGGATGATTTTTTCTCTGACATGCCGTCTCCTTAACTTATTGGGGTAATCCTTTATACATGAGTTAGATCTATATTTAGTACATTAAATCATACGCTTGAAATAATCTTTCCTTTAATAGGCGTTTCTCCTGTTTTTGTCAATCCCAAGAGCAAATATATCAATATATGTTCATATTTGAATAAATAGCCAATTTCTTCTTGACAATCAGGCTTTAATTTTTATGATGCTACAACAAATTAAACTGTAACCAAAACATGGAGAATAATAATGTCCAGCACCAGAATAACCGGTATCGGCGCCGCATTGGTCGATGTGCTTATCAATGAAACCGATGACTTCCTCAAGGACCTCGGCAAAGAAAAAGGGGGAATGACATATGTAAATGATGATGAGCAGCAAGCTATTTTAGCAAAAACAAACCAGTCACCGGTTATTGTTCCGGGTGGTGCTGCCTGCAATACGATCATTGGCGTGGGGAACCTGGGAGGAAAAGCCAGGTTCATCGGAAAACGCGGGCAAGACAAATTTGGAAACGATTTTGAAACCCAGGTGCGCACCTGCGGTGTTGAACCTATGCTCAGTCTTTCTGATACAGCCACCGGTAAAGTAATCTCTGTGGTCACCCCGGATGCTCAACGGTCCATGTTTACAAACCTTGGCGCATCTGTAGAATTGACCCCTGATACTGTTACACCTGATCTTTTTGCAGATACAGCCATTGCTGTTGTAGAAGGATACCTCCTGTTTAACCCAGACTTGATGACGGCCGCGGTTAAAGCGGCAAAATCAGCAGGAGCAATGATTGCACTGGACCTGGCAAGTTTTGAAGTGGTGGAGGCCTCAAAAGAGATTTTACCCGGTATCATTGAAGATTATGTTGATATTTTAATTGCAAACGAAGATGAAGCAAGGGCATATACAGGGCATACAGACGAAAAGACTGCTCTGAAACAATTGGCTCAACATGTCACCTACGCTGTTCTCAAAGTGGGAAGCCGCGGCAGCTATATTTCCTTTAAAGGCAATGCTACAAAAATCGAACCTGTAACAGGTAAGGAACCCGTTGACACCACTGGCGCAGGAGATCTTTGGGCGGCAGGTTTTTTATACGGCATTGCAAACGGTCTTTCCATTGAAAAAAGCGGAAAGCTTGGCTCTGCCTGCGGATATGAAGTGTGCCAGGTTATGGGAGCTCAAGTACCGGAGTCCGCTTGGGAACACATAAAAAAAACAATCTAAAATCGATTCATATGAATAATTTGTCAAACCGGGGAACACAAGGCAGTTCCCCGGTTTACCATTTTTTAAGCCATCCATTTATTTTTATTCACAATTCTTTTTTCTTGACCCAATGATGAGCATGGGATATTCATAAACTATCTTCGGTAAAGAAACCATCTCTAAAATTTATTCAACGGTACTAATTGCCAACTGTCGTTTCTGCGATGACGATGTCGTCTTAGAAAACGATAAGGCAGACAGGAATATGTGGAGAATGGCCGAGATTAAACTGTTCATAGCAAGTTCACAGCGGCTTTTCAGGGAGTCCCTTGTGCACGCCATCTCAAAGGGATATGGTATTACAGTTGTCGGAGAAACAGATAATGGGTATTCAACCATCAACCAGGTCATTGAACTCCAACCTGATATCGTTGTCCTGGAAACCAACCTGCCGGATCAAAATGGTGTTGAAACAGCACGGCAAATTCTGACCCGTAACCAAAATATTAAAATCATCGCATTGTCTAAAGTAGCCGTCCCCCATTATGTGTGGCGTATGTTAGAAACAGGTATTTCAGGATACATACTTCAATCAAGCCCATTAAAAGAGTTTATAAATACAGTTTATTCCGTTGCCAAGGGCGAAATATACTTAAGTCCGCAAGTTGCCGGCATGGTGGTAAAAACACTTTCAGATAAAGAGGCACAAGAAATCACGCCTTCTGTTTTATCAAGCCGGGAAAGAGAAGTTTTGCAGCTCATTGCCGAGGGATATAAACCCAGTCAAATCGCTGATAAATTGTTTATCAGCCCCAAAACTGTGCAAATCCATCAGGCGAACTTGAAGAAAAAATTAAAACTCAGCTCTACGGCAGAGCTGACAAAATATGCTGTGGTAAAGGGGATGACACCCCTTGAAACATTCATCAGAAAGGGTACGGAGAACAGCTGACACTTTAGCAGTCAGCCTTTTCCGAAAAGATTTTTTTATTGCTAGGGGTTTTGCCATATTAAAATAGGTATTTCCCCGATTGTTTTATTCTCTTTTTTGGTATTAGATGGGATCATAAAAATGAAATCTGATCAGACCCTTAAGCTTTATGGGCACCTCCACTGATCATTTTTCGCACCGCCCGGGTAGGGTCGGCGCACCCCTACCCGGGTAACCAGACGTTATAACTGCAGGAACCACCACTTTCACATTTACGGCAATCTCGCATTCTCTTTTCACGGATATATTCCTGCGAAACAGGATAAAAAGGAGACATAGGGTCATGAAAAAGACGATTTATTTTCTTACCATCTTTATATCTTTAACACTTGTAGGAAGCGCCTTGGCAGGGGACAGCAATACTAAAAAAGCAACAGCAGATGCCTACTACGACATTGCAACCGGTCACAAGTATATAAAGAATCAGGACGAAACATACTCAGAGTATTCCAAAAGAGGAAAACTGCTAAGGGCTGATGTACCCAACACCAAGACATTATTGGTGTCAGGGAAATATGTCCGGGAAGTGACAAAAGATCATTACCTGGTATATGAAAAAACCCAAAACAACCAGACTGCCCAGAAGATTTTACCGGCATCCAACAGCCATCCTAAAGGGTGGGAATGCGACCAGTTAGTTTCTGTAGTGCCTATGACAGGTGTTGCTGAAGCTGAAGCATATGAGCCTGCACAATAAGGAACTTTTATCTCACCCAGGGAGGTGGGAGAATAAAAGAATATACCTTAAAAAGGGCTGCACCTTTGGGGGGAAGGGCAGCCCTTTTAATCATCTTACCTGTTTTCTTTTTATCTGTTT
>JAKSAU010001092.1 GCA_022361535.1 Desulfobacterales bacterium | reverse complement strand
GTTTAAGACTACTACTAAAGATACTGATCGGCTGATTTGAATCCATCCCGACTAGTAGAACGTGCATTTATCTTTTTACTATCTTCTTAACAAACCATATATTTACATTTTTAATATAAACATACAGTAGAATGTATGGTCTACTTTATATAAAAATGCAGTTGAATGGGTGGTTATACAATAATGGATACAGGTAAAAGAATGAGCAGTTATTCTGCTATAGCAATAATTTGCAGTCAATTTTTGTTTGTATTCGTATCCTATGCGTGTTTAGGTCAGAGTAAAAATACATCGCATCCTTTTTTACTTCCTGCCAAATTTGATAAGAATAACATTATTGATCAAAAAAAATACAACGTTTGGGGAACTAACATCCTGAAAGGAAAAGATGGGAAATACCATGCTATTTATTCGCGCTGGCTAAAATCACGCGGGCATCATGGCTGGGCAACTCATTCCGAAATAGCCCATGCTGTTTCCGATAATTTAACTGGTCCATACAAATTCAGGAACGTAGTTTTGCCTGTGCGAGGTAAAGAATTTTGGGATGGTGATTGTACTCACAATCCGCATGTCATTGAGCACAACGGGAAATATTACCTGTATCACATGGGAAACAGGGGAAGCGGTTATTGGAATACTACACCCAATGACCGGATGCCTTCAACAAAAGATACCGAATGGTGGGTAAACCGTAATAACCAACGCATTGGCGTTGCTATTGCCGACGATTTAAATGGGGAATGGAAACGCTTTGACGAACCATTAATTGATATTGACACCACCCGCAGAATGACATCTACTCCGGTTGTTTCCATTAGACCCGACGGTAAATTTCTGATGGTATATAAATATGTTGAAGAAAAAGAAGGCAAGATTGGTGGAAAGGTTGTTCATGTAACCGCTTTAGCTGATTCTCCTTTGGGATCTTTCAAAGATACCGGTATTCCGTTTATCGAAACTGAAACCTCAAAATTTGCTCTTGACGACCATGTGGAATGGTCACAGGATGGAAAATATTATTGCATTGGTAAAGACCATGATGGCTCACTCACCCCTTATAGCAAAGGCTCAATGGTATTGTATACCTCAAATAAGGAAGGTTTAATCTGGACATTGGCAGAAGAGCCTCTGGTTTTAAAATCTGGTAGTCTTTTATGGACAGATGGAACCGAAACACTATGTGAACGGATCGCTGATATGCCTAAGCTCTATTTTGAAAAAGGTATGCCCAAGGCATTGATAATTGCTGTGTTGCCTAAAAACAGCGAGATATCTTTTTCTGTTGTGATTCCTTTAAATGCTTTAGAAGATTAACCCCCCTCGCTGGCGCAAATTTGTAATTTGTGCCAATTACCTTT
>JAKSAU010000099.1 GCA_022361535.1 Desulfobacterales bacterium | reverse complement strand
GTTCTTTTAGATGATATGGTAAAAGATTTCCAGTTCCGGCACAGATTTGCCACCCGTCCCCCCAAACCGTCCGTATCTGTTGTCAAAGCAAGAAATCTATTCGGGCTGACCAAAGAAGAGGTCAAGACTATGGACAAAAAAGCCTTGACCAAAAAATTCAGGCGTCTTGCCAGGGAGCACCACCCCGATAAGGGCGGTGACCATAATAAATTTGTGGAACTCAACGAAGCCTATCAGGCCCTTCTTGAAAAAATTAAGCCTTGATCTAAAAAAAGCTTAAGCCCGTTCTATTGTTTGGCATCGAACCTATACCAAGCTTTTCATACAATTACCTTTGAGCCTTTATACCTGCCTATTAACAGCAGGCACCCTCTTATTGCGACCTTGACTTCTTTCGCTATTGGGAACCAATGCCATAACAACAATCGCAGTTAAAACAAGACTGATGCCCAGTGCATGGGCCCTGGTAAACGTTTCATGAAGAAAAAGGCATGATAGGGTAACACCGCTGACTGGCATGACTGCAGAAAAAAGCCCGGCAGTTGTCCCGGAGACCCTGGACACACCGGAAAACCAGAACAGATATGCCAGCACAGTAAAAACTGCGCCAAAATAGACCAGGCTGATCCAGGCATCCATGCTGACAGCTGAAAAGTCAAACTCAATCGCCTGGTAAACTGCAAATGGAAAGAACATGATAAAACCGATAACACACAGGTAAAAAGTCAGGGACAGATTGGAAATGGACCGAGAGATGCCCTTGCGCATTAGTAAGAATATGGCCTCCCCCACCACGGCTCCCACCATCATCAGGTTTCCTGCCAGATTTACTGAACCAAGGGATGCTGTAAAAAAAGCATCGCCAATATTTACACTGATAATACCTGCCACAACAAGTAAAACCGCACCGATTTGCCATATCCCCGGCCACTCACGGAACAGGACAATTGAAATTAAAACCATCATGGCAGGTGATGTACTTGTAATAATTCCGGCTTCAATACCAGAGGTATACCGAAGCCCCAGCAGCATAAGCATGGTAAAGATGAACTGGCCTGAAAAAGCCATTAAAACCAGCCTGAAAAAATCGGTCTTTCCTATTTTAAACAATACCGGCTCTTTTTTGAGCACCAAAGGAAACATAATCGCTGATGCAATAGCAAACCGGATTCCCGAAGCCAAGCAGACCGGGAAACTTTGCGTAATAATTTTGCCGAACACCATGGAACTGCCCACAATCACCATGGCAAGACTTAAATAAATGCAGGCCAGTACTTTTGATCCCATTTTCTTTTCCTATACAACTGGTTAATTCATGGAATCAAAATGCCATGGGACTTTTATTATTTCTTGGATAATATTGCACAGGATTTTATTTTTTTTCCCCTATATTGATTTTCAAACCTGTTGTTTGTTCAAAGGGTTTTATGATATCTCTTTCCCATGTTTCGATTAATTCTCTTAGGCATTCTGGCCGGTGCATTTTTCAGTTCCACCTTTATCCTCAATGAGGTCATGAGCCTTGAAGGCGGGCATTGGGTATGGTCGGCAGCCTTACGATATCTGTTCATGATACTGTTTTTAACCGTAATCATCCTGTTTAAAGGCGGTGTAGGCCAATTGACAGAAGTGGCCCGGCTTTTTATTCGATATTGGCGGTTTTGGCTTCTTGCCGGGGGAATTGGGTTTGGCGGATTCTATGCCTTGATCTGTTTTAGCGCAGACTTTTCTCCTGGATGGGTGATTGCTGCTACCTGGCAGTTTACAGTCGTGGCCAGCCTATTTGTTTTCATGGGGTTTGGTCGATCGTTTCCCAGACGAATATGGATTTTTTCAACAATGATCTTTGTCGGTGTGATTTTAGTAAACATCTCCCACATAGACAAATTTGATTTGACTGTACTGATTCTTGGCGGTCTGCCCGTTATCGGTGCAGCGTTTTGCTACCCATTTGGCAATCAACTGGTGTGGGAGGCAAGACATGGACAGAACAAACGAGTGCCACGCATCGACTCACCCATTATAGATGATGTGTTTAATAAGGTGCTTCTCATGACAATAGGTTCCGTGCCATTGTGGATCATGCTTGTCATCGTTTGGCAGCCCCCTGCCCCACAAATATCCCAGGTGGTAAATACCGCATTGGTGGCCCTTTTTTCAGGGGTCTTTGCCACTGGTATCTTTCTTTTTGCCAGGAACCTTGCCTCAAACTCGAATGAACTGGCAGCCGTGGATGCAACCCAATCGAGTGAGGTGGTCTTTGCCCTTGCAGGCGGCCTTCTTTTCCTTAGGGCTTCCCCGCCAAATATGATCTCTTTAAGCGGTCTGGTTTTAATCCTGGCCGGCCTTGGCTTATTTATAAAATATCAGCAGATATAGCTTGAAAAAACCTTGAGCATTAGACTAAACTAGCGTATTTAGTTTCACTAATTCATGACAATTCAAATAAATCAGCAGGAGATTCATGGAATTTCAACTGGATAATTCACATGATGTGTATATCCAAATGATAACATCCGCAGTTGTAGATAAAGCAGGTCTTATAGCTGCCATGTCTGAACTTGTCAGGCATCCGGACTACCACAAAAAACATTCATTGTGGGACTTCAGGCAGGCGACCATGGGGTTGTCCATCGGAGACCTGGGGGAAATTGTGGGGGTGCTGCGCCTTTATAAAACCCGGGAAAAGAATTTTGCAAACAAATCCGCATTGGTGGTACCAGGCGTCATGGACATGAGCATGGCCAGGGTCTTTATCTCATTGAGTAAACTTCTCCCATTTGACTATAAAGTTTTCAAAGATATTGAAGAAGCCCGTACCTTCCTGACAACGGATTCAGGATGATACTTCCCTCCTTTTTTATTTTCTCCCATTGAAAAGCTCAAGAAACACTTTATTTTATCCATTTTAATTAACCAACAGCGTAACGGCCTTAACTTAAGGCATACGCAAAGAGGATATTATGGCAAAGCAAATCATTATCATTGGTGCAGTGGCCTTAGGCCCCAAGGTGGCAAGCCGGCTTAGACGTCTTGACCCGGAAGCGGAAATTACCGTCATTGATAAAGACAATATAATTTCATATGGCGGATGCGGTATCCCATATTATATCGGTGGAGATATCACGGATATTGAAGAATTGTTTTCCACCACGTCCCATGCCATCAGGGACCCTGAATTCTTCAAAGACTGCAAAGGTATCCGAATCCTGCCACGGGTAGAAGCCCTGTCCATTGACCGTAAAAATAAACAGGTGTTGGTTCGCCACCTGGACGATGGTTCCGAAGCAGACATGTCCTATGACAAACTGGTTATTGCTTCAGGTGCCACGCCATTGCGCCCTCCTATCCCTGGAGCAGACCTGCCAAGGGTATTTACAGTGTCCAACCTTCACCAAGCCAGGGACATCAAAGAAATGATCTCCAAAGGCCTTGTGGGTAAAGCTGTTGTTATCGGAGCCGGTGCCATCGGCATTGAAATGGCCGAGTCACTCACGGATCTGTGGGGAGTTGAAACCACACTGATAGAGATGGCCGACCAGGTTCTGCCAACAGCCATCGGTAAGAATATCGCCCGCATGGTGGAAAACCAGCTTAAAAAGAACGAAGTGGATGTCATCCTCTCGCAGCAGGTCACAAAAATTTTAGGGGATGCCGACTCAGGGGTAACCGGAATTGAAGTCAACCAAAAAACCATTGAATGCGATATTGTGGTCCTGTCCGCAGGCGTAAGGCCCAACACCCGATTTGCTGCAGACGCAGGCCTTGCCGTCGGCCGCACAGGTGCGTTGATCGTGGACCGCAACCTGAGGACCACAGATCCGGATATCTATGCAGGCGGCGACTGCATTGAAATGCGGAACCTGGTTTCAGGGGACAATATCACCATGCCGTTAGGGTCGCTGGCCAACCGCCAGGGCCGGATCATTGCCAATAATATACATGGCCGTGCCTCTCAGTTTAAGGGTACCGTCGGCACCTTCTGCATCAAGGTTTTTGAACTGGGTGCAGCCACTGCCGGCCTTACCGTGGCCCAGGCCAAACAAGCCGGGTTCGAACCGGTTCATGCCCTGGTGGCCCAATTTGACCGGGCTCATTTTTATCCCAACTCAAAATTCATGTTTATCCAGCTTATAGCAGACAGATCTACCCGGAAAATTCTGGGTGTAGAAGCCATTGGTGAACAGTCAGATGCAGTCAAGGCGAGGGTTGACGCCATTGCCCCGCTGCTGCATACCGGTATTGATATAGATGATGTCTGTGTTCTTGAAACAGGATACGCTCCACCCTTTGCGTCAGCCATGGATGTCATCAACAATGCAGGTAACGTATTGGACAATATCTTTGAAGGCCGAAATACCCCCATTGATATGCTGGATTTCCTTGACTTGTTCAAAGCCAAGGGCTTGACCGTGGTGGATTTAAGGGAGCCGTCCGAAGCACAGCCGTTCACTGACAGATACGGAGCTGACTGCTGGCTGAACATTCCCCAGGCCGAACTGAGAGCCCGGTATGAGGAATTGCCAAAAGACAAAGACCTTTACCTGATCTGCGGTACCGGTGCCAGATCTTATGAGTGCCAGGTCTTTCTCAACCAGGTGGGATATGACCGTGTGAAGAATATCCAGGGTGGGTATGCTGTGCTTGCCATGACAGACCCGGATTTCATACCCGAAGGGTAACCACAATCAATGTCTTCTCCTTGCCCGAAAAACAGGGCAAGGAGAAGGCCAAACTTTCTGAAACAAGAACTGCTCTAAAACGGGTTGAATCCCTGACCCACGAGGTTCTCCAGGGATAGAAACAATGGTGAGGGCAGTTTATTCCATTTAAACCACTCCCATTTTTCACATTTTTCAGGCTCTAATACCTTTGCTGTTCCTGATACATAATCGGCCTGTACAAACAATGTGGCATAATGCTTGTTTTCCTTGCTGAAAACATCATTTGTAAAGGCCCTGTGGCGGACGCGGCCAATTGTCAGTCCGGTCTCCTCTAGCACCTCTCTTCTGGCACAATCCTCAATAGATTCCTTGAACTCAAGGTGCCCCCCGGGAAATGCCCATGTTCCATTGCCATGAGCACCTTTGCGTTTTCCCAAAAGCACTGTATCATCTTTGGTTATTATTACTGCGACACCCACTGCCGGGCGAACGACTTTATCCATATTAGATCTCCTGGTGAATCGATATTTATTCAGCTGGATGCCGGAGGAAAAAATGCAGAGGTTTTACCGGTAAGATAATAGGCTGCAAGCCCTGTCCATTCTTTTACCGCACGGGTAAGAAGACACAAATTTCCTGAAAAATTCAAGTTAAAGACCCACTTTTTTTCCAATTCAGTAGAATGGTCTACAGGATAAGGAATGACCTGCCAGTCAAGTTTTTCACAAATCCCGACAGCCCTTGGCATATGCCAGGAAGTCGTGACCAGAACCCAATTCTGGCCGGGTTCCGGCATGGCCATTTTTTTTGAAAACTTAATATTCTCATAGGTGTTTCTTGAACCATCTTCAAAAAGAATCTTGGATAAATCCACTCCCAGGTCTTTGAATACCATCCTTGCGACAGTGGAGCATGTATCTGACTGATTCATCGGATCTCCCGAGCCGCCCGAAAATAAGTGTACAGCCTCCGGGTATTGCCGGATCAGACTGATAAACCCGATATACCGTTCTGCAGCATCAGTTAGTTCCGGCTGCTGCCAGATGGATGATCGAAAAGGCGCTTCAGCTCCGCCTAAAACCATTATACCGTCCACTTTTTGAGGCAGTTGGGGGTTTACCGGAAACCTGTTTTCAAGCGGCGCAATCAGCCATTGTCCCACAGGAAGAACGGTGATGACCACCATGGATAATGCTGAAACAGACAACAATATTCCCGACGCCCATTTAGCGCCGGTAAAAGACAATATTATCCCGGATAGTGTTATTGCAACCAAAAGGAAATCCGGCCGAACGATCATCCAGATCAACTTGGACAACCAGAAAAAAATGGTATCCACCATATGTCTCAATCCTTTTTTAGTTTAAGCCAAGATCATACCGGCTATCGCAACTTATGGCAATCGATCAGTTAAAGCAGAACCAAGGACATTAAATAAAGAACATTAAATATATGTTTTACTCCCTTTCAAAGACGAAAAAAGACTATCAGGCATCAACTTCAATACGGAGCATGTCAAGCCCCAGACCTCCGGTAACAGACAGCTGTTTTTCACCGCACCTGCATCCTGCTGCCAGATGCTTTGCCAAGGCGGGCCGGACCGGTACATCCATAGGGATTTTCGGTGAGATTTGAGTTCCACAGATTTTACAGGTCAAAATAATGGGCTCAATTTCAAATACCAGCTCTGCGTTTTCCGCCTTTGTCCCCTTACTCAGGTGGGTGAAAAAAACGGCCAGAGAATCAGGAACAATGGCACTGAAACGCCCCACCCCCAAAATGATCCGGGATATAGTAAGGCCGTTTGATTTTTCAAGCGCCAGATCCAACATGGCCTGGGCATAAGGCTCCTCATGCATGGCTTATATTGGCTTTTATTTTAGACATTTGCTTTTGAACCCAATCCATCCATTGATCCAGCCCTTGGCCTGTAATACAGCTGGTATTAAAAATTGTAAGTGTTGTGTTCACTGACTTTGCATTTTTTTCAACACCTGCACAGGAAGGCGGCAGATAGGGTATCAGATCAATTTTATTCACGACAAGTGCCTGGGCACGGATAAATGCATCAGGATATTTAAGGGGTTTATCAGCACCGTCTGTGGGGCTTGCTATGACAACCGTTTGATGTTGCCCCAAATCCCAGTCAGCCGGGCAAAGCAGATTGCCGACGTTCTCAATGATGACAACACAGATTCCTTCCAGGTCCACTTCTTTTAAAGCAGTCCTAATCATCTGTGCATCCAGGTGACATCCACCCTGGGTATTAATCTGTATTCCACTGGCTCCAAGGGCCTTTATACGTTGAGTATCCAGACTGGTGTAAGGATCGCCCTCAATTACCAGTACCTGTTCTTTTTTCCCCAACCGTTTAATGGTCTGCTCAATGAGGCTTGTCTTTCCAGCCCCTGGCGAAGAGACAAGGTTGAGTACCCATATGCCTTTGGCTGATAGATCCTGTCTTATGAGATCCGCTTGAAAATCATTGGCCTGGGTTACCGATTGCCTGACATCAATCACAGCACTTTTGGCTGCAGGTTTATTCTGTTTGCCTTCCATGGGTTTATTTCATCTCAAGGCTTTCATCTCAATACAACTTTTAGGACATGCTGTCCTGCAAAGACCACAGCCATAACAAAGAGAGGCATCCAAAACCACGGCCTTTCGCTCTTTTCCCTTTATATTTACCAGCTGAGAGGCATCCTTTGAGAATGCACCGTATTGGCAGCGCTTAATACAGATACCACAATGATTGCAGTCTGTTTCAGCTTTTTGTGCCACATAGTGGACCCTTGGGTAAACACGGTCCGAATCCAGAAGTTTTGAGGACCGCAAGGGAAAGCAGCAACATGTACAGCAATTGCAAAAGCCAAAGAGTTCTGTACCTTCAGCCTGAAGGGTACCGATATGCATTAACCCCTCCCGGTCAGTCCTAAGGACGATCTGTTTGCATTCCTCTTTTGTGACAGGCCTGCCAATGCCCCTTTCGACAGTATACCTGGCTCCGTCATCCAAGCGGATACATGCTTCTAACATCCGGCTGCATCCTTCGGTACTTGCCCTGCAGTCACAGTGAACAACAGCATGGTATTCTGCTTTTTCAACTTGCTCCAAGGCCTGTTCAAGTAAAAGAAAATCCTTTTGCTTGATTTTCTGGTACGCATCAGGGTCTTTTTTTATCTTCTCAACAACCGGTGCCACTTTTTCGGCATAATCCTTGAGCCACCAGTCAGCGATCTCCTCTCTTACGGATTCAGGAATTTGATCCCAGTCTCCGTACATGGATAATTCCTCAAGTCGATCATAAAACCTGGCGGGGATATATCTAACAACCTTGCCCTTGCTGTCCTGATGCTCAAAAATATACCCTACCTTCTGACCATCCACTTCACGGTGAACCACGTGACGCATATAACAGCGCTCAAGGAAAACCGACGCGTCATCCATACTCATGTTTAACGCCTGGGCCACATCTTCCACCCCCATAGAACTGCCATTCATGGCAATGATAAGATCTATCTCATCTTCGTCTGCAAACACGGTAACATAAGGTTGGATTGCCGGTGGGATATCAAACAACTTAATAAATGTATTTAATCTGTCCATACCCCATATCTACAGCTTCATTGCCCATTTTACAAGGTATGGCCATAAGCTTTTTGTGACCCAAACTGGCTAATCATTTTTTCCGGCCTGTAAAAACTTAAACGATTTTGATACCTAACAGGACAAATCTAAAAAACCGGAAAAAATCGTATTTTCAGATGAAATATTTGTAACAGCCCAAACCCACTCCTTTTCTTGTAAAAGAATAATTTCTTTTTAAATCAAATCATTACCTCAATGGCACACCCCTTGCTCTGCAAAGGGCGCCGGGAGTAAGCCCGGAATGAATAAAAGGAGATTCAAATGATGGAAACACTGCTGTTTCGTTTTTCAAAGAACAGGAATCGGGTAGCGGCCCTGACCTGTATTACAATCGTATTGGCCGCAACTTATCAATGTGCAGTTCAAAGCGCTTCAGTGGCAACAGTTCTCAAAAGTTCCGGCTGGCAAGAGGCTCTGATCATAATCTTTGCTGTTTTCACCTGTCTCGCACTTGCTGAGTTAATATGGAGGATTGTACTTGTATTCAAGTATAAGCCCATCAAAGGATGTTCAGATGATAAGCTGCCTACATGCACAGTCGTGGTCCCGGCTTACAATGAAGGCCGTCAGGTATTCAAAACACTTGAAAGCCTTGCCGCCAGCAGCTATCCGCCAGATAAAATTCAGCTGATCGCAATTGATGACGGTAGTGTGGATGACACATGGAAATGGATCCGGGAAGCGCGCCGAAAGCTTAATAAACCTGTTTTAACCCTTCGGCAACCGGTTAATAAAGGTAAACGCCATGCCTTGTATGAAGGATTTCGTCAAAGCAAAAGCGACGTGCTGGTCACGGTAGACAGTGACTCAACAGTAGAACCCGACACCTTAAGAAACCTGGTAGCACCATTTATCGAGAATCCTTTAGTCGGAGCTGTAGCAGGCAATGTCAGGGTACTTAACAGAACCCAGGGAATCATTCCCAGAATGGTTGATGTGGTCTTTGTTTACAGCTTTGATTTTATGCGGGCAAGCCAGAGTATGGTCCGTACGGTAATGTGCACCCCGGGGGCTTTGTCTGCATACCGTAAAACCGCTATCGATGGTGTCCTCAAAGAATGGCTTGATCAGACATTTTGCGGCAGGCCCTCAAATATAGGGGAAGACCGCGCCATGACAAACCTTATCATCCGGGAAGGATACGACGTGCTGTTTCAGCAAAATGCCATGGTCCTGACTGAAGTCCCGGCCACTTACTCCCGGCTTTGCCTGATGTACCTGAGATGGGCAAGAAGCAACATCCGGGAAACCATCGCCATGACACGCTTTCTATTTAAACCCTTTCGAGAAGGACCTAAACTCGGTGCCAGGATTAACCTGATTTCAGACTGGATGTCACTGACAAAAACCCAATTATTTTTGGCGATCACTTGGGGTCTGATCTTGTGGCACCCCATGATTTTCGGGGTTAAAGCAGCTCTTGGGATTATCTTGGCATCAAGCCTGTCCGCTATCCTGTACGCATGGAAATTCGGAAGTTTTTCTTCCGTGCTGGCTTTTGTATACGGCTTTTTCTTTTTCACTTCATTGGTTTGGATAAAGCCCTATGCCATGCTCACACCACATAAATCCGGTTGGCTCACACGACACATCACCTCACCCCAAAATAAAAAATTGCTTGATCATAACCCTGCCAACTCTGTCTTTGGATAATACCCCCCAACTTAAATAGGAATAAAAAAATGCAAACGACCATGAGAAGATTTTTCATCTATTTTCTAGCTACTATGTTTTTTTGTACATCAAGCCTTGTTCCGGCAGCCCGGGCAGCGATGATCAACACCACGGACTATATTAAACAAGAACAAAGCCTTACCAGGGACAAACTTTTATCCCAACTTGAACGCAGTGATGTTCAAGAACGCCTGGTCTCTTTAGGTGTTGACCCGGACGATGCCCGCCGCAGAATCGCCGGTTTAAGCCAGGAAGAGTTGACACAAATGCAGCAGAAAATGGATGACCTACCTGCAGGATCAAACCTTTTGGCTGTTCTCGGTATACTGCTCATCGTGCTGATTGTTCTGGAATTAGTTGGTGTTACCAACGTATTCAGCAGGCTTTAGATGTAGATGACTTTACGTATTTTAAAATATGGCGGGGTGGTATGGCTGCTTGGCTGGATATTTTTCGGCTGTGCAGCCAGTTACCCGCCAGTCAATCTTAATGGTAAGGGCTACCCGGATCTGCACGACACACCGTTCTTCCCCCAGGAAACCTACCAGTGCGGCCCGGCATCCCTTGCCATGATACTCAAATCCTCCGGTGTTGATGTCACACCTCAAACGCTTGTTCCCCTCACTTATGTGCCGGAAAGACAAGGCAGTTTTCAACCGGAACTTCTGGCCGCTGCCCGGACATTTGGACGAATTCCCTATGTCATTGATCCGAACCTCAATGCCCTGGCTGACGAACTTCTGGCAGGAAGGCCGGTACTGGTTCTGCAAAACTACGGTCTTGAAAAAATAGCAGCATACCATTATGCCGTGGTGATCGGACTGCAACCGGACGAAACAGTGATTCTTCGGTCCGGGACTACCAAACGGTACACCATGTCCATCCAAAGTTTTCTCATGAGTTGGCTTAGACCGGGCGCATGGGGCATGGTGGCACTCCGCCCGGGAGAATTACCTGAAAACGCAGATCCAAAACGATACTTGCAGGGCCTTGCCACCTTTGAAGACATTGCCGGTCCCAAAGCGGCCGCACCAGCCTTTGAGGCAGCCCTTTCCAAATGGCCCGACAACACGATGCTCCTTTTTGCTTCGGGTAACAATGCTCTAAAACAAAATTACCTTGCCGAAGCAACCACCTGTTTTAAAAAGACATTAAAGATAGCCCCTGAACACTTAGGGGCTCTGAACAACCTGGCACATACCCTTGCACGCCAAGGCCATCTCAAAGATGCAAAAACAACCATTCTCAAAGCAAAAAAACTGGCTGAACAACAACAGACCCGGTTAAAAGACCAGATCATCCTAACTGAACATGAAATCCAAGAGATGCTTGAGAAACAAGAACTTGTGAAAAAATGCCAAACAAAGAACAATTATTAGATAATCCTCTTTTTTTGTAAGGGCGTCATACATACCAGAGCCCTAACAAAACGCTAATCAAATCCTAATTTTTCAAACATATCCTAAAAGTACGAAAAGAAAACGTCACGCGAAAATTAGGGGATACTCATGCTCAAACTTATTAAAACAGATCACATAAAACCTTTAGTTTTAATTGGCCTTTTAATTGGTAGCATTCTTTTTTTAGAAATGGTTCCAGTTGAAATCACTTCCGGTGATGCCATTAAAGATCTGTTCTATTTTGAAAAATTATAGTCACCACAATCAAACTGGTGATTGTATTCATTTTAGAAAACCTAAGGCTTCATTATGTAAATTACTCGCTATCATCCTTGCCTTGGATGAGGTTTATTTCTCGCCGCCAAAACCGCAACCAGCATCAGGGAACTAAATTACCCGATCATCAATGACAAACGGCACTCAATTACCAATTCAAATATTTACACTGGTAAACTCGAAATTTCAGTAGTAATGTAAGAGATAAGGATGAAGCATAACTACTCAAAGGAGATTGGACATGGCTGACAAAAAATACAAACAAGTTTGTACCTGTAAAAACTGCGGAAACGAAGCCGAAATGGAAATCACCTGCCAGTGGGTCGAAGTAGAAGAAGCTGAAGAAAAAAAGAAAACATTAAAAGCCCCCCAAAAGGTCAAAGGCACAGGTACTTGCGCCAGCTGCGGAAACGAAGCCGAAGCATGGGTAGATCTTTAAACTTAATTTGTGTCGTGTCATCATATATGATGCATGACAATTAATTCACTATTAAGAACTCCGCACAACATTATTTCCACTATTCCTGCCTTTTCTATAATCAGGTACGGGAATGGATAATACTACCATTGAGGGGTTTTACAGATCCAGTGTACTTTTGATTTCTTTCATTGTTTTAGATTACAGCCTATGCCTGTAAATCATTGTTGTTCCAACATCACCAAACCTGAAAAATCCTTAAACTGTCCTGATATCATAATTTGCTTCGAGCAAAGGGCTCACGAAACTGTACCTTTAGCAGTATACCCACCATAAAAGTCTTTACTTTCAAAGGATTTGCAGATATCAGAAATAGATAACAATTTCCAGAGGATTGTTTCAGCAAACAATAATACTTAACCGGTGTTTATATCATTCTCAAGCGGAGCCATATGATTCAAAAGGGTGAATCCGGATGAACACACTATTTCTCAAGTCAAATTTTCATTCATAAGCTTCAGATTGTTGTTAAAGCTGAAAGTCACAATTTTCTGGAATTAAACAAAGACGAAGTTATACGTCTTTCAAAAGCAGAATTTTATGTCACCCAATTGTATAACAAACTTGGCATCACTACTTTTAACGAGATCTTAATCTCAGAGCCATTTTATAAAAAAAGGGTTC
>JAKSAU010000799.1 GCA_022361535.1 Desulfobacterales bacterium | reverse complement strand
CACCTCATGGTGGAAAAGGCCTGGTTATTTGTAAGCTTGAAGGCGCAGAACTTGAAGCTGAACTTAAAAAAGCAGAAGGTCTCAAAAAGATCGAAATTTCTTCCCAGGTAAAAGGCGACCTGATCATGCTCGGTATCGGTGGTTTTTCTCCGCTGAACGGTTTCATGACAAAAGCGGACTGGAAAGGCGTCTGCGCAGACTTCCTGCTGGCTGACGGTACTTTCTGGCCTGTTCCCGTAATGCTCGATGCTTCCGCTGCTGACGCTGCTGAAATCAACGAAGGCGACGAAATTGCTCTCGAAAGAGATGGTGAAGTTTATGCCACCATGAAAATCGAAGAAAAATTCGAGATGACCGAAGACGAGAAAAAATGGGAATGCGAAAAAGTATACAAAGGTCACGGCGAAGAGTCTGAAGACGATGTATTCTGGAAAATCGCCATGGAAGACCATCCCGGCGTTCAGGCCGTTATGGCCAGAAAAGAATTCTGCCTGGCAGGTCCTGTAAAAGTTCTTTCCGAAGGTGAATTCCCCGAGAAATTCAAAGGCGTATACCTGACCCCAACTGAAACCCGCGCTATCATGGATGAAAAAGGCTGGGCAAACGTTGCTTCCATGCAGCTTAGAAACCCCATGCACAGATCCCATGAGCATCTTTGCAAAATCGCCCTTGACGTATGTGACGGCGTTCTGATCCATTCTCTGATCGGTAACCTGAAACCTGGCGATATTCCCGCAGAAGTACGTATTGAATGTATTGACAGGCTGATCCAGGATTACTTTGTACCTGAGCATGTTATCAATGGCGGATATCCCCTTGATATGAGATATGCTGGTCCCCGTGAAGGCCTCCTGCACGCCACTTTCCGTCAGAACTACGGTGTTAACAGAATGATCATCGGTCGTGACCATGCTGGCGTTGGTGACTTCTACACCCTGTTCGAAGCACAGGAAATTTTTGACATTATTCCTTCCCCTGCAGAAGAAGGCAAAGCCCTCAAGTGTGAAGCTCTGAAAATCGACTGGACTTTCTACTGCCACAAATGTGACGGTATGGCTTCCATGAGAACCTGCCCCCACGGAAAAGATGACCGTGTAATCCTTTCCGGTACCAAACTGCGTCATGCCCTGTCCAACAACGAAGAAGTTGTTGATCACTTTGGTCGTGAAGAAGTTCTGGTTATCCTGAGAAAATACTATGCTGGCCTGAAAGAAAAAGTTGAAGTTAAACTGCAGAGCCACGCAGAAGGTTCCAAGATGTAATTGAATTGAATCCTTAAGATTCAATTAGATTATAGGTTATTAAAGGCGGCCTTTCCCAAAAGGGAAGGGTCGCCTTTTTTTTCTGTGATTGTTATACCAAAAGCGTCCCCTTAGCAGAGCACTCCTATTAAAGAACTGTTAAAATCGTCAATGTATCAAGAGTTCATGATTTCACAGACGTGATATTTCATTGTCTATATAACAATTCTCAAAATCAGTTACCGATTGGCCCTGGCGAACATCCCATATAACAGATACCAGCTCGTTAGTTCTAAGAAGCGGCTGCCGAATTTTTTTTAGAAAAATCCGCCTGATGCCGTCTTCTTAGAACTAACGAGCATATGTGCAAACGGCAATACCTTCATTTGAGGATGATACCGATAATTAATCTACCCGCATTATAAAGGAACATATTTTTGAGAACAGTTATAGGATATCAGGTCTGATACTTTTCCAGAAACTGATGGCATTGATACGATTTGAAATTATAAGAGGCTTACCAGCAGGGATAAGGTTCGCTCCTGACTGATCAGTAAAGACTAAATTAAATGATCCGGTTCACACCTGTGGATATATTGTAACAATAATCCCCCATTTTTTCGTAGCTTGACACCAGGGATATAAAAAAGACTCCGGCATCCACTGAACATTCACCGTTTCTAAGTCGCTCAATATGGTTGGACCGCATATCCTCACGCATTTGATCAATCCGGTCTTCTGTGGCAAGGGCCTTTTCATAAAATCCACTGGATTTTTCTTTCATGCCGTCAATGATATGATCAAGGAACATACCGGCCTGATCGGATATTTCAGTCAGTTCTTTGAGGGCCAGGCTGCTGAATCGGATATCGGCATGATGCACTTTTTCAAGCATCTTGGAGATGTTTTCCATGGCATCCCCAACTCTTTCGATATTATTGGTGATCCGCATCATTTCAGAAATTTCTTTGGCTTCCGGTTCGTTGACCTCTCCTTGATATATGGTAGTCAAATAAGAAATGATGACTTTCTGACAGTCATCAATATGTGTTTCAACAGCTTCCCGTTCGCCAAAGATGTCATCATCCCGATTTGCTATACAGGTAGATACTTTCCTGTTAGAGTTACGCACATATTCGGCGTAATTGATTATTTCGCCTTTTACTTTGGCCAGTGCACCAATAGGAGAATCCATAAAGCTTGCATCAAATTGAGGCAGTTTATATCGTTCCTTTGAGGTTTTTTCCTTTGGGGATACCAGGATTGTCAACTGGACAAGTTTGGGCAATAATACCAGGAAAACACCAGCATTGATGACATTAAAAAGTGTGTGCCCGTTAGCTATGTATCTGGCCGCGTTGACATATTCACCGCTTACGGTGAAATCCACGGGCCCAGCTCCCATTTTAAGTGTAGCGGATTTAACAATTTCGACAAAAAAGGGAAAAATTGCCAGGATAATGCATACCCCTGCCACATTAAATATGGTGTGGGCATTTGCCGTCCTGTGAGCTTCGGCATTTCTTGATCCTAAGGTGGCCAGTTGGGCAGTGATAGTGGTTCCGATATTTTCTCCGAGCACCAGGGCCAAAGCAGTAGGGAAGGTCAAAAGGCCTGATGTAGCTAAGGTCATTGTCAGCCCCACTGTTGCAGAGGAGGATTGTACGGCAACGGTTAACACTGCACCCATGGCAACACAAAGCAGAAGACCACCGACACTGTCCGTGGTAAAGGTGGTAAAAAACGAAATAAACTGGGGGTCGGTTTTAATGGGGGCCAGCCCATTTTTCATGACACTCATCCCAAAAAAAAGCAAACCAAACCCAAGGATAATATCACCAATATGTCTATACCGGCGTTTTTTTGAAAAATACTTAAAACCAACTCCCAGGGCAATCGCCGGCAGGGCTGCCTTGGTAAGTTTGAATGCGATAAGCTGCCCGGTGATGGTTGTACCTACATTAGCTCCTATAACTACACCTACGGCCTGTTCAAGGGACATGATGCCTGCGCTGACAAACCCGATCAGCATTACTGTTGTTGCAGAAGACGATTGAACCATGGCTGTAACCCCGGCACCGGTTAAACAACCCAGAATTCGGTTAGAGGAAATTGCTTCAAGGATACTTCTGATCTTTTGGCCTGCAGTAGCCTGCAAACCTTCTGTCATCATTTTCATGCCGAGAATGAATAACCCCAGCCCGCCCAGTGTTTGAATCAGTATACCTGCTATATCCACCGTCTCCTCCCTAAGACCTTGCGGCTAACAAAAATCTAACATAATTCTAACCAAGTTCTAATAGTTGGCACTGATATACTCTAAATTGTAAGATATTTCAATCATGAGAATTACCAGATAATTATGAGCCTGAATCATTTGTTTTTCTGTTCAAGGTTAACTGAAGTTTTAGGCCAGGAGATTTACTTTCGAAAGCCATTTATAGGGATTCTCAAAAATATATTCCTTTATAATAAGGTATTGCCATTTGAGCACTTAGGCTCGTTAGTTCTATGAAGACGGCATCAGGCGGATTTTTCTAAAAAAAAATCGGCAGCCGCTTCTTAGAACTAACGAGCCGGTATCTGTTATATGGGATGCCCTTGTTCACCAGGGCCAATCGGAAATTTATTTTGAGAATTTCTATAGACGATTATTTAAATATCTTTAATTTTGCGTTCTCCGACAGATGCTCTTGCAGCCTCTTCAAAACTATCCAGACACTCTTCTAAAGCCTGGGCAGACAACGTTCCTACAGGGGTAACCATCTCGTCTCCCTGATGTTCGACAGCGGACAATACGTCCATAATACTCATACACTCTATATCCATGGCAGGTGTATATCCGGTAGTGTCGTCAGGCAGCTTTACGGCGAACAAGACCCTGCTTTTCAACAACATCTCCAAAAGATGATGAACAATAGACAACGGTAAATCCAGATCTCTTGAAATTTGAATATCTGTGGCCGGAGTACTGCCATTTGCGAATCTTTGCACGCATCCTCGTACAATGCCAAGTATGGCTAGTTTTTTAAGCCTGATACTCATGGTATCGACCGAAAGATCCGGAGCCAGAGCGTTTTCCGTATTTTCCCACTCAAAGGCAATCTCAGCGCCATAAAGCAACACCACCCAGGACGCTTGGAGCCAGATCAAAAATAGAGGCAACGCTGCAAAGCTCCCGTAAATGGCATTATAACCGGCCACGCCAACCTGAAACTTAAGATATGCCGTCTGTATAATTTGAAACAGGGTTCCGGCAATTATGGCACCGGCAGCAGCAGCTTTAGGATCCACTTTTTTATGGGGCATAATAATATAAAAAAAGATAAACAGAACCCAGGTGGTAACAAAGGGAAACACATTTAAGCTTAGAGGTATAAGCCCTTCAATGTTAAGGGGCAAACCAAAGTAGTTCCATAGGGTCTCAAGACGGGTGCTCATAAACAGGTTCACCGCACCTGACAATAGAATCAAAAGTCCTGCAGCCAGTGAAATAGTAAGATAATCTGTTATCTTTCTGACAAGGGACCTGCCATCCCTTACCCACCAGATCTGGTTAAAGGTACTCTCGATATGAGCCATGAGCTTAACCAGGGAATAGAGCAGCAGGATGACCCCGAGCACTGCCATAAGGCCACCCTTGGTTTTCTCAAGCAAATTGTTGGTAAAAACCAACACACTTTCAATAATCTCTTCTCTACCGGCAAACAATGAAAGCACTTCTGCTTCTAAAAACTGCTGAAACCCAAAGCCCTTTGCAATCCCGAATGCCATGGCCATCACCGGCACAATGGCAAACAGGGTATATAAACTTAAGGCTGAAGCCCGCAAGGCGCCATGGTCTCTTTGAAACCCTTTTGCTGCCCGCCACAGCACCCTGCCCAATTTTTTACCGAATATTTTTATATCCAGCCGTGTCATCTCACAGCCTCCTTATTTGCCCACATTTTCTCCTTGGCAGGACATCCATTCTTTTAGACGCTTAAGTCCTTCTTGGGTTGAAACTTTAGGAACATACCCCAGATCATTTTTTGCCCTGGAAATATCAAACCAATGGGAGGTTGCAAGCTCCTTTGCAGCAAACCGAGTCATTGGCGGATCTTTTTTTATCCCAAGGGTCTTGTAAATTGACTCAAATAACCATCCTGCAGCATAAGCTGTTCCTGCAGAGACGTTACCCTTAATAGGCGGCAGGCCGGCCGCATCTAAAAAAGCATTGGCCATTGTCCATTTTGAAATCGGCTCATCCTGACTGATAAAATAAATATTCCCTGACAATTCAGGATCTAAGGCAAGCTTTTCTGCAGCAAGGATATGCGCATCTGCAGCATTATCCACATATATTGTATCAACCAAATCATCTTTTGGCCCGATGACTTTCAACCGTTTTGCTCTGCTGACGATGCCCGGCACCAAATGATTGTCTTCCGGACCCCATATCAAGTGAGGTCTGAGAATAATAACTGGCAGCCCATTTTTAGCTGCGCTCACCACCTCTTTTTCAGCAATCGCCTTGGTTTCGGGATAGGGGGCCAGATAGGTTTCAGGATATGGAACTGACTCGTCTGCATTTTCCATATCATTATCATCAAAAACAACAGAAGGTGAGCTGGTATGAATCAGTCTTTCAACCCTATTTTCCAGGCAGGCCTCAATTACGTGCCGCGTTCCTGTGACATTAATCCGGTAGTATTCTTTGTAGGGTCCCCAAATCCCTGGCTTGGCTGCCACATGGAAAATGGTATCCTTACCTTTGAAAGCGTTGATGACATCTGTCCGGTTTGCAAGATCACCTTGGATTTGGGTTACCCCCATTTCATCAAGTTCGTCATATTTACTGCGGGAAAATGAAGCTACATTTAATCTTTTTTTGACCAGTTTTTTTACAATGGCCTTACCCAGAAATCCACCGCCGCCTGTTACCAATATATTTTTCATTGTTATTTTTTTATCTTTTATCAATGCGTTAAAACTTTTCCCAATTTTAAACCAAATCTTTGCTTGACAAGGCTGATCTATTTTTATAAAAGTATCCCCACTTTTGTGCTGAGCGGGAATAACTCAGTGGTAGAGTGCGACCTTGCCAAGGTCGAAGTCGCGGGTTCAAATCCCGTTTCCCGCTCCACTTCCTTTTTTACATCCAATTAAAAATCAAGCGTCGTACCCAGGTTATTTTTTTCAGCTATTTCATATAGTGCGGATGCAACAGTCATATCAAACAAAGCCATTCCCACGGACTTAAAAAACAGGGTTAAAGGGTCCTTGGTGTTCTCTTCAACTGCCACTTTCATTTCTATAAGTTTAGCAAAAGGAGTAATCTGATCTTTTTTTACAACACCTTTTTCAAGGGGTTGGCATATATCTCCTGACTCTTTAGCGGCAAAAGGCGTATCCACAAACACTTTATCCGCACTGGAAATAACAGCATCGGGAAACTCTTTCATGTCCGGCCTGAAAGACCCAATCGAAATAAAGGTTTTTCCACGGACCAGCGCCTTATCATCACTGAACAGGGGGGAAGGGCTTGTTGTCGCTGCAATAATCAGGTCACATGCTGCAACCATTTCATCGGCACCGGAAGCGGCTTCAAACGCTACATCAGGAAACTCATCACCCAATTGTCCGGCCATACGCTTGGCTGATTCAGGATTTATATCATAAATCATTACTTTTTTAGGATGTCTGTTTAACAACATGTATCTCACCTGGGACATACCCTGAACACCGGCCCCGAATATACCTGCTGTTTCAATATCACTACCGGTTAACCGATTTACAGCAAGTCCCCCAACAGCACCAGTGCGCTCCGCAGTTAATGCGGCACCGTCCATTATGGCCAACGGTTTCCCCGTATCATTGTCTGCCAAGGTCATGATACCATTTACTGCCGGTAATCCCTGCTCCGGAGCTCCGGGGAAAACAGATACCAGTTTGGTAGCAAAATAACTTGTTCCAAAACAAGGCATGAGCAGCAAAGTATTTTCCCCGTCCTGGACATGCATTCGGTCAGGCATATTGTATTCATTACGGATCATTAGCTCATAGGCATGTAACACTGCATTTTGAATCAGGGTTCGGTCTATTGAAATGATATCCGTCTTATTGAGAAATCGCATAAATTCCCTCCAGGCTGATTAACAGATGTTTTCCAATACCACAGACAAAAAAAAATCTCTATGGAAACCGCATCCGGCATGCATTCCGATAAAAATTATGATACAACCAGCCTTACGTTTAAAAAAAATATGATCACATTTCAAATTGAGCTTGTTACTTTAGAGGAAACCTATGGCTGCACCAGAAAAGATATTATGCATTGACCGAAACGCCCTACCCGCTTCATGGGTAAATTCCAGGACCGTTCTGCCCATGGGTCTTTCCACATTCATTACCCAGTGTACCCGCAGCGGATTCAAGTTTGTTGAACGTCCAACCGCTGAAGAGGATACCCAAAAAAAACAGGTAATCCCCTATATTTTACTTCAGACAACCGATGGCACCAAAACTGCTGTTTACAACCGCCAAGGAAGTGAGAAACGTCTTCATGATCTTTGGTCTATTGGTATCGGAGGTCATATCAATCCTATAGATGGAAACGAACAGGCTGATTTCAAAAATATATTACAGGCTGGAATGAACAGGGAACTGGATGAAGAATTGGTGCAGCGGCCACTTTCTGATCAAGCTCAATTTTCTGGCATCATCAGCGAAGATATTACACCGGTAGGACGTGTCCATTTAGGTGCTATTTTCAGAATTACCACCAACACACCGGATGCATATGTTGCCGGGCCGGAATTGCACAGGTTTCAATGGATAGAAACAGAAAAGCTTGAAACCCTGAACTTAGAACTATGGTCTCAGCTTGCTTTGGAACTGATTATGTCCGGGACTGGTTCAACACCTTAAGTACCACAGAGTTTTTATTTTTCAACACCTTTGACCCCCTGGTGATCTTACACAGGCTGATGCCGTATTTTTCAGCAATTTTCCTTTGGGTCATACCGCCGTGAAGATCTTTTAGAAGTTTCCAGCGTAAAGAAATATCGTCCAACTCTGCCGGTGTAAAAATATCATTGAAAAAATTATTTAAGTCATCCAGGTTATCAATGGACAAAACAACTTCCAGCAGTTCTTTATCTACGCTCATATCAATACCGTTGATTTAATGTTAATAGTTAGTAATGAAAACCCTAATAATCTGTCATTACAAGACTGATCATGACTTTTCCCCAAAAGACTGAACCCCATAAGTGTATACGTTAATTTTTTCTTTTTCCCAGGCATCGGCTGCAAGACCGGCTTTAACGCATAGATGAGTCAAAAACACATCACAATTTGGAAGCTGTTCCCATACTTGTGGAAGGAACGTTGCCCTTGCTCCACCTTTTTCAATGATTACCCCGTCTTTGTGGGGCTCTAGCCCATTAACCAGATCCCCGCTGCTCTCATACTCAAATTTTTCAGGTACGGATAACAAGCTGATCTCAATATCCACCTCATTAAATTCATCTTTGCTCAGAGGTGAAAACCGATGATCACGGAAGGCTGCAAACTTGGCATTTTCAACTATCGCCCGGCCTAACCGCTTAACCGGCTCAATGGTTCCGATACACCCTCTGAGTTTCCCCTTTTTATGAAGCGTCACAAACAGTCCCTGTTTATTTTCAAGAAAGGACTGATCCTCAGGAAGTTCGGGAAGTTCAGGTTGTACACCCAATTTTTCACCGATACTGGCACGGGCCATTTTCAACAGTAGACTTCCCTCTTTTTTAGAAATACTATTACTCATACACTGCCTCCAGATCTCAAACGGTTCCTAACAAATTAGCATCCCAAAATAAAGAATAAAAGTGAAAGTTTGTTCTGATGGACATTTCACGAGCAACAAAAACCCTGAGATTAAAAAATAGAGTATTTTAAAGCAATTAAACGTAATGAAGAGTAAATTTCTTTTTTTTGACCAGATAATCCGTGGAACTACTGAAATTGTGAAATTAGAATAAATTAACAATTTCCTAATCAAAACTAATTGGATTTGACTCGGGTATTAATCTCTACTATCGTGATATTCAATTGGATTCATCCACTTTAACTATCTGATATAACAACAATACGAAAAACCATGACGATAATTGACCAAAAATTAATGAATAAGCTGATTGAAAACGGTGTTGAGGCCGCTTTGATACCTGGGTTTATTCGCAGTCTTGCCAATGCTTTTCTGGTCAATCCTGACATGTCCTACTGCCAGGCACGTAAGCGTTTGAAGTATCTTGGTTGGGAAGAAATCGAAATTGATTACCATACCTTTTCTTTAGCCGTCAATGCCCTTGAAACAAAGGGATTGGACGAATTAAAATATAAATCTGCCCCTTGGTATATTAGCAGTTTTAGAACACAGCAGACAGCAGTGGTCAATTAATCCGCAATAAAACAGATTATGAAAAAAGGGCACAGGTAAAACACCTGTGCCCTTTTTGTATAATTTAAATGACCCTGATGAATCTTTAAATTCTATTTAGATCAGGCTTGCAAGGTCAGTGTAAGGCAGGTCAAACGCATCTGATACTGGTTTGCAGACAAGCTTGTCACCAACATAATTCACGCCTTTTGCAAACCCGGGATCATCCATGACAGATTTCCAGCCGTTGTCAGCAATTTTCAGGGCATAGGGTAAGGTGGCATTGGTCAGCGCCATGGTTGAAGTCAGGGGTACGGCACCAGGCATATTGGCAACGCAATAATGTGTAACACCATCGACTTCATAAACCGGATCTTTGTGTGTAGTGGCTTTTGAAGTCTCAAAGCAACCGCCCTGGTCAATGGCCACGTCTACAATTACCGCACCTTTTTTCATGGTAGGCAGCATCTGTTTTGTGATCAGTTTTGGTGCTTTTGCGCCGGCAACCAGAACTGCTCCTACCACCATGTCGGCACTTTGAACCAGTTCACGAATGAGTGCTGGCGAAGACATAAGCGCGGTGCAGTTGGCTGGCATAATTTCAGACAGATACCTGAGCCGGTCAATGTTCATATCCAGAATTGTTACGTTAGCACCCATGCCACATGCAACCTGGGCAGCATGGATACCGACCACACCACCTCCGATAACAAGGACGTTAGCAGAAGGAGTACCGGTTACACCGCCCAAAAGAAGACCCCGTCCGCCAAATGTTCTTTCAAGGTATTTGGCTCCCTGCTGAGTTGCCAGACGTCCTGCAACCTCACTCATGGGTGCCAGCAATGGCAGTCCGCCTGCTGTATCTTCTATTGTTTCATATGCGATACCTATGGAGCCTGTTTCCAACAAGGCATCGGTCAAGCCTCTATCCGCTGCCAGATGAAGATAGGTAAAAACGATCTGGTCTTTACGGATCATATCGTACTCGGACGGCTGGGGCTCTTTGACATGCATAACCATTTCGGCGATATCATATACTTCCTTGGGAGTATCCAGAATTTTAGCGCCAGCATCAACATACATCTGATTTTCAAACCCTGATCCTACTCCTGCATCCTTTTCAACATAAACGTCATGGCCGCGTGTAACCATCTGGTCAACACCTGCAGGGGTCATGCAAACACGATTTTCCTGGGGTTTGATTTCTTTAAGAATACCTACGATCATTTTTGCCTCCTTAAAATAATTTATAAGGTTATTTTGGTTTTCTCCCATCAATTCTCAGCGCTTTAATTGCAAAGACCTTGCCAGGTCTAAAAGAATACTGTCAAATACTGGAGAAGCTCTAATTTAAAGGCAATTCACAGGTTAAGGCAGGAACTAAATCAGGTGAAAACGCATTTGAAAACGAGCAAGTGGAAACAAAACAAACCAGTAGAAAAAGAAATACGGCAGAATCAGATGAAAAATTGGAACTTAATCAAACCAGTGGTTACAAAAGTTTCCATTATTCTGGAAACCGGCGGTTAATACCATAAAACTCATCCAGATTATCAAGGAATAAAGCCGTGAGGTTAGGATCAAAATGAGAACCCGCATCCCGTTTAAAGGTTTCTACAATTTTTTCCATGGGCCAGGCTTCCTTATAGCACCGTTTGTGACTTAAGGCATCAAACACATCCGCAATAGCGGCAATTCTACCAAAAATATGAATATCGTTACCTTTAAGCCCTCTGGGATATCCGTTTCCGTCCCATCTTTCATGGTGCTCTAATGCGGTAATCGCTGCAGTTTTCATAATGGAACGGTTGGATTTACTCAAAATCTCATACCCGATACGGGCATGAGATTTTATTTTTTCAAATTCTTCAGCAGTCAGCTTGCCAGGCTTATTAAGGATTGCCTCGGACACACCGATCTTGCCAACATCATGCATGGGGGCTGCAAGCCGAAGCAGCTCCGCCTGCTCGTCATCAAGCCCGTATTTTTTTGCCAAAAGATAGCAGACTTCAGCTACACGGGTAACATGGTTGGCGGTTTCCTGGGAACGGGTTTCCACCACTTCACCCAATATCAGGATAACCTCTTTTTGGGTATTGATGATCTCCCGTGCAAGACTGATGTTGTCAAACCCGATGGAGACATTATTGGCATAGATTCTTAACAGATACTGCTCTTCGGAACACAGCAGGTTTGCCTGCTCCAGGTATAGGACACTTGTAAACCCTTCTTTGGTTTTAAATACACCAATGTAAATATCCTCAATGAAAAGCTCCCCCCCGTCGCGATATAACCGGTCATATTCTGAAAGTGCATAATCCGGGAGCAAATCTTCAATGGGTGTGCCGTCCATATCGGCAAGGTCCCCGTTTCCGGAAATCATCAGCACTTTACCAGCGGGAAATCCAATAAAATAACCTGCAGAAATTCCAACTTGAGTTTTAAACTTGAGAATCTGACTCAATTGTTCAAGAACCTGGTTACCAAAGGCATTAAAAGATGTATTTTTAAACACCAGGGAGGTAGACCGGATAATCGCTTCAAGACCATCCCGGTTTCTTTCAATAGTTTTCAGGCTGTCATAAGCCCTCAGACAAGCTGTTACGCTGGTAAACAGCCGTTGTGCCGTAAATTCCGGCTTGGTACGGTACTCATTGATATCATATTGTGAAATGACTGTGTGCTCAGGAGCTTTACCGGGCTGCCCCGTCCTTAAAACAATGCGGACGGAACTATTGCCCATGGTATCCCGGATATACTCCACCAGCTTGAGGCCGGTATCTTCCTCTTCCATGACCACATCCATGATGATCATGGCAATATCATCATGACGTTCAAGGAGATCCTTGACGTCGTCTCCACTAAAAGCACTGAGTATCTGGATATCCCGGCCCAGGAATGTAAATCCTTTCAAGGTTATCCGGGTAATGTCGTGGACATCCGCCTCATCGTCCACCACTAGAATTTTCCAATCGTCCCCGTTTTTCAACGGATCCCGGCCCTCCTGATCATTGCCGGTTTCTTCTCCGGCAAATTCAAGAGGTCCATCACCATCCTTTTGGAAACTCAGCCCCATTGATGCCTATCTCCTCTCAGTTCCCCTTAAAGTATTCGTCTACCAATTTTTCAGCCAGTCCGACATAGGTGTCAGGGCTCAATTGTTCCATGCGTTCTTTCACATTGGACGGTACCTTTTCAAGGCTGTTTACAAACCCGGTCAAATCGTCTTTTCCGATTTTATGACCCCGGGTCAGATCTTTTAACCGCTCATAAGGATTTTCCTCGCCATAAACTCTCATTACGGTCTGGAAAGGTTCAGCTAAAAGTTCCTGGTTATCGTCCAAATCCTTGGCAAGTACTTCCTGGTTCAAGTCCACTTTAGATAATCCCTTTAGTGCATTTTTTACGCCTATGGAAAAATACCCAAAGGCTGATCCCAGGCTGCGCAGGACTGTACTGTCGCTTAGATCTCTCTGGAAGCGAGATTTCTGTAGTTTCACCGCCAAGTGTTCCATCATGGAAATGCCTATTCCCATATTTCCTTCACTGTTTTCAAAATCGATTGGGTTGACCTTATGTGGCATGGTAGAAGATCCGGTCTCCCCTTTTTTAACCCGCTGCTTGAAATAGCCCAGGCTGATATACCCCCACATATCGCGGTCAAAATCGATCATAACAGCCGCAGCCCTTATCATAGAGTGCAGCACCTGAGACAGGGCAGTATTCGGGTTGATCTGGGTGGTAAATAGAATCGGTTCAAGGTTCAAATGGTTCTTGATAAACCGTTGTGAGGCAGCGACCCAGTCCACATCAGGAAAGGCAAACAGATGGGCATTGTAATTCCCGGTGGCGCCGTTTATTTTTGCTTGGACTCTTTTACCTTCCAGGAATGCAATTTCCTGATTCATACGCCAGGCATAATTGATAAACTCTTTGCCCACGGTTGTCGGAGTGGCTGGCTGGCCATGGGTCCGGGACATCATTGGAATGCTTTTGTAATCTTTTGCCTTCTCTTCAAGAGCAGTAACATATGTTTTAAGCAATTCAACAACAAGATCTTTACCCTTGTTGAGCATCAGGCCATAGGACGTATTATTTATATCTTCAGATGTACATGAAAAATGCACCCATTCACGTATGGAAGATAATCCGGCTGCATCCAGCTTTTCCTTGATAAAGTACTCAACCGCTTTGACATCATGATTTGTTTTAGCTTCGATCTCTTTAACCCGCTGGGCATCTTCAGTATTGAAGTTTTCTGTGATTTTATCCAGTTCAGTCAGATCCGGTACTGATGTGTCTCCGGCAACCTGGTGAAGCTTCAGATCTGTGATGATAAATTTCAACCACTCAAGTTCTACATGTACCCGATGACGAATAAGTCCGAATTCGCTGAATATTTCTGCAAGTTCTCCTGTTAAGCGGGCATAACGCCCATCCAACGGGGTGATAGATGAAACCTTTGTCATGCTTTCTCCATATGAAACGTTGGCCGACATGATTAGGCCAACCTATTACATTTATTTGACTTTTACTACCAATACGATTACACTTGTAAGCGTTTTCCCCATTACAAATACCAGACTCTCTGACAATTAACAATCTAAAACAAGCGCTATCCCATGGGTATATTGGATTTAGACGGTCATAATACCAAATTCCTTAATGATTCTCAAATCGGAGAATTATTTTGGGATGTATTAGTTGTCGACGATGTCCCTGCTGTTCATGACGTTACAACCCAGGCGTTGAAAGATGTATGTTTTGCAGGAAAAAAAATCCGGATTCACCACGCACATAATGCAGACCAGGCCAGGCAGGTGCTCAAAGCCCGGACAACAACTGCGCTTGTACTATTAGATATCGCTCTTAAAACAGAAAACGATGGATTGGAACTGATTCACTGGATTCGCAACACCCAAAAAAACTCTAAAATTCAGATTGCTGTTTTTACCGGGAATTCAGATCTTACTACTGAATACGATCTTATTGACTCCTACGATATTAACGATTTTTTATACAAAAAAGACGCTACCTGGCAAAAACTGCTAATCCTTGTAAAAAAAGCGATTCGAACTTTTAAAACACACTGGGATCTTGAAGCGGAACTAAATCACAGACAAAAAATTGAAAAAGAGCTTAAGGAAAAAGAAGAACAGCTAAAAGATCTGCTTGACCATATTGGAGATTTGGTCTGGCAGACAGATCATACCGGCACGTTTTCTCGCATATCAGGTGACACCAAGACCATTACGGGTTTTTCGGCAAAAGAACTGACTGGTCAATCTTTTGAGTCATCTATGACTAAAGAATGCCTTGAAAGTATCTGGCCAGACATCCAAAATCAAATGAAAAAGAACAAAGGCTTCCTTAATATCGAAATTTCGCGGTACCATAAAAACGGTCAGATAAAGTACTATCTAACCTCAGGAAAACCTTTATACGATACTAAGGGGGAACTTTTAGGGTACAGGGGAGCTGAAAAAGACATTACGGATTTAGTTCTGTCTGAAATGGAAAAAAAAGAACTCATCGCCCAATTGAGGCATGCCCAGCGTCTCGAAGCAATGGGCACACTTGCCGGTGGGATTGCCCATGATTTTAACAACATATTAGGAGGAATTCTCGGGTATGCCCAATTGCTCCAATTTGATCTTGAAGACAATACACCAGCCCACACTCGTGCCGGCCACATTATTGCGGGATGTAACCGGGCTAAAAATCTGATTCTCCAAATCCTTGATTTCAGCAGACAACGTGAAAGTACTTCCCCAAAAATGATGACTGATCCGTCACAAATTGTGGATGAGACATATAAACTTCTCAAAGCCACTATCCCAAGTTCCATTAAACTAATCACTGAGGTAACCCCCGACAGTGGCCATATCCAGGCAGACCCGTCGCAAATCCACCAGGTGATCATGAACCTTTGCACCAACGCCAGGCAGGCCATTGAGACTGATATAGGAGAAATAACCATTGCTTTAAAGCCTGTGACACTTACCCCGGAAAACCATACCCGGGGGCCCGCCCTTGACCTGGATTACGGCGATTATGTTACCATCTGTGTAAAAGATACAGGAAAGGGAATCGAATCAGACACGTTAGACAAAATATTTCACCCTTATTTCACAACAAAAAAACGAGGAGATGGAACCGGATTGGGATTGTCTGTCGTACACGGCATTGTCAGTCGATTTAACGGAGCGATAACCATTGACACAAGTCCCGGCAAAGGCACTATTTTCACCTTATTTTTCCCTCAACACATCCCAACAGAGACCAAGGTTCCTGCATACCAGTCACCCATAATAAAGGGAAAAGCCAGTGTGTTATTCATTGACGACGAACCAATGTTAGTGGACATCGGCAGGATGATGTTGGAAAAACTGGGGTATAAGGTTATGGCCACAGATAATCCTCTGTCAGGACTTGAAGCAATCAAGGAACGTCCTGAACGGTTTGATATTGTTATTACTGACATGACCATGCCCGACATCCACGGATCGGAACTTGCCAAAAGAATTAAAAAAATTAATCCCGGTATACCAGTCATTCTCGCTACCGGATTTTCAAATATTGTAAAAGCCCAGAAAGCTACACCAGAAGGAATTGACGCAGTCTTACCCAAACCGATCACGATGGACAATATTTCCCAGGCCCTTCACCAGCTTCTGCCAGCGTGATTTTGACGGTTACAGATGCCTTCCTTTTCTCTCATTGTTTCCACACTTGACAAGCCACCGGGTTTTAAAGTATTTTACCACTTTATTTTTTGTTAATCATTTGACGAAGCGCCCTTTGTGTGTAGCAGGAGTAAAGATTTATTATGGCATTAACTAAGACCATTATTGCAGAGAAGATACAAGACGAACTGAACCTGTCCAGAACCGCAACCTATGAAGTTATGGAAGAGTTTCTTGAAATCATCAAAGAAACCATAGAAAACGGTGAAGATATTATGATCAGCGGATTCGGCAAATTTTGTGTCAATGAAAAAAAAGCAAGAAAAGGGCGTAATCCTGCAACGGACGAAGAGATGACCCTTCCTGCAAGACGAGTTGTCACTTTCAAATGTTCGGGAAAACTTAGGGAAATGATCAACTCATGATACCAGGCCATTGCCGATGTTGCTGAGCGAGCAAGCTATAACCGTCATCATCTTGGCGACACTTGTCATCAGTTTTTTGATGAACTTGCTGGCCGACTATCTGAACATCGGCAACCTGACAACCAACCTGCCTGAACAGTTTACCGACGTTTATGATACAGATAGGTATCAACGTTCACAAGCTTACCTAAAAGCAACAACCAGGTTCGGCCTTATTACATCAGGAATAGACCTTGTGCTGCTCTTGGCCTTCTGGTTTTTGGGCGGTTTTGGTTTTCTTGATAATTTTGTCAGAACATTGGGCCTGTCTACTATTTTAACAGGCCTCTTGTTCACCGGTATTCTGGCTGGTTTAAAATTTGTCATATCCCTTCCTTTTTCATTATACTCCACATTTGTAATTGAAGAGCGATTCGGATTTAATAAAACCACACCAGCACTTTTTATTCAGGATCTGGTAAAATCCGTTCTTTTATCATTAGCTTTAGGAACAGCACTGCTTTCAGCAATATTCTGGTTTCTGGAAAGTACAGGCCACTGGGCCTGGATTATCTGCTGGGCAGTGACTACATGTTTTCTTTTGGCCGTCCAGTACATTGTTCCCACCTGGATAATGCCTCTATTTAATAAGTTTACACCGCTTGAAGACGGAGATTTAAAAGATAAGTTATTTGCCTATGCCCGTTCCATTGATTTTCCTTTGACCCAAATTTTTGTTATGGACGGCTCCAAACGCAGTACCAAGTCCAATGCGTTTTTCACAGGTTTTGGGAAAAACAAGCGTATTGTTCTCTATGATACCCTGATCAAAGAGCAGGAAGCAGACGAGCTTCTGGCGGTATTGGCCCATGAAATGGGACACTATAAGAAAAAGCATATCCAGCGCAGGTTGATTTTCGGCATTGCTCAGATGGGTATCATTTTTTACCTGCTGTCTTTGTTCATCTCCCATGAAGGTCTTTTCCAGGCATTTTATGTAGACACACCATCTGTATATGCAGGACTCATATTTTTCAGCATACTTTTTTCTCCTATAGACCTTGTTGTCTCCATTGTTATGCAATTTTTTTCCAGGAAGGATGAGTATGAAGCAGACCGGTTTGCCGCTTTAACGACCAAAGCCCCCCAAGCCCTGGTCTCAGCTTTGAAAAAACTCAGCGCCCAAAATTTATCCAACCTGACCCCTCATCCGTTTTATGTTTTTTTAAACTATTCTCATCCACCGGTGCTGGAACGAATCTATGCACTGGGAAAAATCCGGGATAAGGGTTAGCAATGGATCGGCTGCTGATCTTTGCGGACATTCACGGCAGCCATACTGCTTGGCTCACAGTCAAAGCCCTTGCAAACCCGGGAGATGGAATTGCTGTTGCCGGTGATTTGTTTGATACAAGATACGGCAGTTACTCAAGTCCGGATTTTTCTCCCGAGCTAATCCGTTCTGACTTAAAAAACCTGGATTTTCCGTTTTATTATGTCTATGGAAATTGCGATGTGGAAGGGTTTTGCAAAGGATATTCCCATGAATTGACTTTCAAAGCGCTTGGAAAGAACATTTTCATCCATCACGGCCATAAATTAAAACACCACCCGGAAACGACAGATATTATCATCCAGGGACATACACACCTGCCCCAACTTGAAACGGTTGACGGCCAGATATTTATGAACCCGGGTTCCATTGTCTTGCCCAGGAACAGTCTGCCCAGCTATGGGGTCCTTGATTCCAAAGGTATCCGCCTGATAGCCCTTAATACCGGAAAACTGCTGGCAGCAATAGATTTTTCCTAAACTCTAAACGATTACCCTCCGATACCAGATACTTTTTGTACCGGACTGACTTTTTCCACCCGGCCAACCCCCATATTTTTTGACCTGTTCCGGGCGCTTTGTATCTTTTTTTTCATGGTCATGTATTTATGATAATTTTCATACAATGGCACAGATTGATTTCTTCGCTGTACCACAGAAACTCTTGGTTTAGGCCCTGCACCAAGCCCCCTCAACAGGGTATCAAACTTTGGACGATTCTTTCTGTGTGGCGGGTCAAATGCACGGCTCTTGGGAGTTGCCACTTTACCTGAGGCAGTTTTGGGCGCTCCGGCACGAGTTCCAGGTTTAGATCTGGTTACTTGTTTTTTACGTTTCATCCATCCGGTACTAAAAGATGAAAATAAACCGGACCGTTTTTTCTTAGGCTGTGGATCTGGGCGAACCGGATTGGACGGGCCTGAAGGTAATATCGGGGATATAAAATGGAATGCAGCATTGATCTCTTTCATTTTCACTTCAGCAGCTGCAGCACCTTTGGGATCACGGGCAAACCGGTCCGGATGAAATTTTTTGGCCAGTTCCCTGAAAGCGGACTTTGCCTCTGACCGGTTTGCTGAGGAACCTAAACCCAGGATCTGTAATGCTCGTGTTTTATCCATAGCTTTACCTTACCCATACCCTTTTAACAGGTCAAGAACATTGCAATCTTCTACAACTACAATACAGATGAAAACTACTGCCATCTTATGAAAACACCAGCTCTGATCGAGTAGGAGCCAGCTCATTTACCCCCCGCCCTTAGGTTCGCTTATCCCGGAAAAAGGCATCAGGCGTATTTTTGGAAAAAATACAGCAGCCGTTTCCGGGATACGCGAACCGATATCTGTATATGCGATCGATCCTAATCAAGAGGCAAGCCACTCTGGAAAATCCAGACAAGGCGTGTTAGTATTTCTGCCTGAATATGAAGCGGCTGAAGTACCAAAACAAATATGCCTGAACTATTCTGGACTATTGTAGGTTTCACTTCACCCAGCTTTTCCAATGGACATTCTGAATGAACTAGGAGGCAATATGGCACCAGTGGATATCCGCCCTGCAACCCTTGGTACAGACCCGGACCAAAATGCCTGGTTTACGGCATTTTTTCTTGAAAACCATATTGATCCGTTTGCGTATCCGACTAAAGTAGGTTCCTTGGAGCAAGTCGAATTTATGGTATTTCCTGAAAACGGTGACCGTTTTTATCCGTGTTCGGACACCATGTTCTCTGCCATTATGTCCAGGAAAAGAGCCAGGTTTTTAAACACAAAATATCGTGCAGTACTCGAAAAAATAATGCGCCTTGTGGAGGAATTCATTGACTCTGAATATGATCGAAAATTTTTAACAGGATTGATTAAAATCAAATTCGATCATGAAATCGAAAGCCGTCTGCTTATCCCGTCCAGACTTGAAAAACGCCTATATAAAATATTTTTAAGCCGCACCCACATTGAAGATCCGTTTGAAAGCACCAAAAGACAGGAAAACATCAGGGCACAGCGGCTTATTGCTTCCGAGACCTTTAAAAAAGCACTAAACCGAATCAATGGAACGATTGATAACATAGAAGACCTGGGCCTAACCCAGCTTCGAGAAAATATAAAAGAAATTGAATTCAAACGATTACTATCTCTTTTGGGTGCAAAATCATTATGGCAGGGCGAGGACTTTAAAGTCCCCCCCCTTTCCGGCATAAGAGATCTGTTCAACACACGATTGACAGGAAATGGCCTTGATCATCTTTTATCGCTTCTCCATACCCCGAAATCAAAAATACTCTGGCTGACAGATGAATCCGGTGAAGCTGTTGTGGATATTGCCATTGCCAAATTCCTGGCAAGCCTTGGCCATGTGGTCATTTTAGCAGTTAAAGAAGCACCCTTTTTCAAAAAGGTCTGCCTTACAGACACCCGGACAGACCCGACTATTGCAAACCTGTTAGGCAAAGCCCACTTCATCCATGATAAAGCCATCAGTAAAAATAAACTGGTTCGGCGTCTTAAGCAGGATGAAAATCTTTATGTGGTTTCAGACGGCACCCAAGAGTCTTTAAATCTGTTATTGGTCTCAACAACCTTCTCACGTATTTTCAAGGAAGTGGACTGCGTGGTTTCAAGAGGACATGAGCAAAAAAACAGATTGATCAATACCCATTTTAGATTTACCAGGGATGTTATAAACATATGCGTGGACGATAATAAACTAAACATCACATACAAACCCAGGCACCCGGAATTCATCAACTTCAGCCATACTGATCTGGAAGAAAAGGCCCAGAAAATCATTAGCCAGATGAAAGCTGCCAGGGCAAAAAATGTGACCGTCATGTTCTACTCGGGCATTATCGGTTCCATCCCGGGTAAAATTGATGTGGCTAAAAAAATCATGGGCTGTTTTATAGACCATCTGCAAAAGCAGTCTTCCAACCTTTTTATCATCAATCCATCCCTATATTATGAACCTGGCATGGACGCCGATGACTTAATGTACATGTGGGAAATTGTCCAAAGAAGCGGCTACATTGATATATGGAGATTCCAGACGTCGGAAGACATTGCAGAAAGCTTCACCTTGATGGGAGAAAAGGTGCCGCCGGAATGGATCGGGAAAGATGCCACCTACTCCACAGGCTGCACCAAAGAGATGCGAATTGCCCAGGATGTTCAACAGGCAAACCCGGAAATGCAGCTTATCGGACCCTCTTTGGATAAATTTATGCGCCGCGATGAATACGGAGTCGGCTCCATGTACGACCAGCGTCTGGCAGGGGTTTGAGCGGCTAAGATCAGAACAAAGTAAGCTGTTTTCCGCCCATAATCTCGGTGACGCTGAGGTCAAAAAATAGAAGTACGGCATCAGCAATGGGTTTAAGCTGTTTGTCAATATAATGTGTATAGTCCAGATCGTCGTGGGGAAGTTGGGTGGGAACCGGGCCTCTTAACGTCATCACATAGGAAATCTGCCTGGAATTACTGTCCCGTGCTTTTAGCATCCGGGCTGCTTTGACATGGGGCGGCACCACTTTTACATACTCCTGTGATGGTTTGGTCAGACGTTTCTTGTAGATCAGATCCTTGTCATACTGGCCCTGCTTTAAATCATGGATAGTCTGCCGGATCCAGGAAGAAATTTCCCGGTCATTAAAAACCCGGTGGAACAGGTCATATTGGAACTGCTTGGCAAACCGTGTCCAGTCAGAACGGACAAACTCAAGCCCGGTAAAGACAAGCTTTTCTTGTCCGTCTTTAATGATAAGACCTGCATACCTTTTTTTAGCAGAGTCCCCACCTCCCCTGAGCGCCGGAAGAAAAAACCTTGAAAACAATTTTTCAAATTCTATTTCCAGCAAAGAGTCCAGATCAAACCGATCTTTTATTGTCCGGGTTATAAACGCATTAATTTTTACGGCAAGACGTTTAGCAGCCTTTTCTCCGTCCTTAAATTCATTTTCTTTAAGCTGAACGAAAACCGAGTCCGTATCCCCATAAAGCACAGAATAACCATCCTGCTCCAGGTATTCCCGTGTAGTTTTCAACAGCCAACGCCCTGTACCTGTTATGGACCGGGATAAATCGGGATTGTAAAACCGGCTTTTTGTCGTTCCCATCACACCGTAAAAACTGTTCATCAAGATTTTAACTGCCTGGGATAAGTGAAGATCGTTGTCGTGCTTGGCCTTGTCCCGTGTTTCCATAAGAGTAGTGATAAATTCAGGCAGAACATGAACATCCCTTGAAAAGGTTGTATCAACAGGGGTTTTCAAAGGGCTGACTTGGGCGTTGAGACGGGACAAGGGGTCGATCTTGAATGTACGGATAATAGACGGATACAGACTTTTAAAGTCAAATACGGCAATATGCTCAAAAAAACCGGGTTGTTTTGTAAACACCCAGCCACCTGGCGCATGTCCGATATCTTTGATGTCTCTTACATTGGGTGCTACAAGACCGTACCTGTGGATCCGGGGCAGCATAAAATGATCAAAGGCAGCCACAGACCGTCCTACCTGATCCATAGTCATGCCGGAAAGCTGAGCCCGCTTCAACGTCAAATCAATTAATCCGGTCTTTTTGAAAATATCCCAAACCAGTGTACAGTCAAGCAGATTGTATCGGGCCAGGGCTTTTTTATCGTGTCGAAAACGACGTTCAATCTCTGCGACTTTGTCCTGGCTTTCATCAATATCTTTGCCTTGCCCCAGCACTTCGGATGCCACGGTCTCCAGGCGGAAATTGTCAAACGTATAGAATGCCGCACGAAGGCTTGGCGGACCGTCTATGACAATCCTGCCGCTGATATCGGTCGCATACACATTTTTTCTGATCTCACGAATCTGCGTCAACTCACGGTTTCGCCCCAGGGTAAACCGGATACCATGTTCGCGGCATTTTTTCTCAAGAAAAACCAGATCAAATCCGATCACATGCCAGCCGATAAGGATATCCGGGTCCTTTTGAGCCAGTATACTCAGGAATGCCTTAAGCAAATCCGTTTCTGACGCCAACCGAATCATATGTCCTGTGTCGGTTAAAGGCTCAACAGGCCCTCCGGACGCATTTCCACTCAGTAACTGCCGGATAGCTGGCTGGGTCTTACCCCCGGCTTTAGGGTCCAGGATCAGTACAACTCCCCAAGAACGATTCCCTTCAAAGTGGCATGCAATTGAATACAGCTCCCCTCTTTGACCGGTCTCTATATCCAGGGAAAGAACTGAAAAATCAGGCTGACCATCAGCTGGAGCAAGCAGAGGATCTGTAAACCTATGCAACCCAGACCTGAATCTGCCCTGCCCTTTTATCTGAACATTACCATGGATGAACCGCTCCATTAAAAACCGGTCTTCGGGCAGAATATCAGTCTCAAAAGTCGTAATGCCGGCATCCCGAAGCTGGTTCCTTGCCCGGTAAAGCCCGGATTGAGTTTTGAAATAAAGCGCATCTACTAACGTTCCGTCAAATGCGGTCAACTCCACAGGTCGTCTCTGGTCAAAGGAAACCGAACCAGGCAGCTGTTTATCACGGGGAATGAAAAATACAGGCCGGTCTTTTGTGATGACGACTTCGAACGGCCCTTGGCAGCCACATCCCGTGTAGCGAAGCAGGTGCCGCCCCCCCTGATCCAGGTGTTCCCGGGTGAGTATGTACCCTTTGTATCCTTGCATACGCATCCATATCAACTCATTTAAAAAAACTCAAACCAGAGATATTACCCTTTTCAAACAAATAATATTGCAGGCTAGTTCTTTTTTATCCGAAAATGGGGTTGCGAAAAACCAATTTATGGTTTACTCATTCAGGATCGGGAATCGACACCCCGCCCAAGATATCAATAAATGGAGCTTCCATGGACATATGTTCAGAAAAATGTATTAACCCGGAACACGTAAAAAGCACTTTAAAAAAACTGCCGTCAACTGAAAACATTTCAGGTATGGCTGAGATATTTAAGGCACTGAGTGATGCATCCCGGCTAAAAATTGTTACTGCCCTGCTTGTTCAGGAGCATTGCGTATGTGATATCGCCGCTTTGTGCGGCCAAAGTGAATCCGCTGTCTCTCACCAGTTGAGGGTTTTGCGGACACTCAGGATAGTAAAAAATCGGCGGGACGGAAAAATAGTTTACTATTCATTGGATGATGAACATGTCAAATCTTTGATCCAAATGAGCTTGGATCACATCACCCATCATCCCGCCTGATTTCAAGACCGGTACTCAGCCGGTTTTAAAAGCAAGACCCGTGACCGGACTGCCAATTAAAAACAAATAATAGGCGACGGCCACGTTAAATCCTTTCTTTAAAAGCAATAATTTTTAATAGATGTTTTACCCCATAGGAGAATCAACATGCAGATCGAAAAATCTTTGATTAAGCAGGTAGCAAAAACCTCGGGGATCAGCGAAGCAGACCTGGCCCTGTTCTTTGCAAAAGGAGAAGAGTGTATATACAAGCCCAATGACTGGCTGTTCCAGGAGTCCACCCCTCGGCAGTGGGCAGGCATTATTCTTGAGGGCGATGTGGAATTGGTGCGCGGCCTGCACGGTTCATCGCGTCATGTCGGCACGATAATAGCTGGTGCTTTGATAAGCGAAGGTGCATTTTTAGACGACGATTCCCATTCAAACGGCGGATACACAAGAAACGGGGCCAGGATATGGCAAATATCAAAAACAATAATAAACGAATATAGGGAAAGCCATCCTGATCAATACTATCGTATTGTATCACGCATTGCAGTAGGGATTAACCGGCGTATGCGTGTACTTTCCAAAGCACTTCACCAAACTCAGAAAGACTGCAAGGTCACGGTCAGCGGGTTCAGGCTTGAACATGACTCTTTAGGACAGCGGGAGCTTTCAGATGACGTCTACTATGGGGTTCAGACTCAGCGGGCCATGGAAAATTTCGCCATATCAGGTGTTTTTGTAAGTAATTTTGAACACTTGATAGAAGGTTTAGCCATGGTCAAAAAAGCGGCTGCCCAAGCCAATCATGAACTTGGGACCCTGGCTGAAGATAAAAAAGATGCCATTTGCAAAGCATGTGACGAACTGTTGTCCGGAGAACTGCATGAAAACTTTACCGTTGATATGTTCCAGGGCGGTGCAGGAACCTCTACCAACATGAATGCCAATGAAGTCATTGCCAATCGCGGACTTGAACTGATGGGGCATCAAAAAGGAGAGTACCAGCATCTTCACCCGAATGACGATGTTAACTGTTCCCAATCTACGAACGATGCATACCCTACGGCAATCAAACTTGCGGTTCTTTTGTCTAATCGAAACCTGATCCGCTCGATGGATGAGCTAAAAGATAGCCTTGAAAACAAAGGACAGGAATTTCAAGATGTCCTAAAAATGGGGCGTACTGAAAACCAGGATGCCGTCCCCATGACCCTTGGCCAGGAGTTCAGTGCATACGCAATTATGGTCGACAATGCAGCAAAAGCCATTGAAAAGGCCACAGAAGAATTTTTAGATATCAACATGGGGGCCACGGCAATTGGAACCGGCATTAACAGTCCTCCGGGCTATGCCAACCTGGTTACTGAAAAGCTGGCTGATGTCAGCGGCTTTGAACTAAGGCGCGCACGTAACCTTGTGGAGGCGACTCAGAACGCCGGAACATTTGTCCAGATGTCTGCATCGCTCAAACGTGCCGCAGTTCAAATTTCAAAAATCTGCAATGATTTAAGATGGATGTCATCGGGTCCCAGGTGCGGGCTCAATGAAATCAACCTGCCGCCCATGCAGCCCGGATCTTCTATCATGCCCGGCAAGGTTAATCCTGTTATTCCTGAGGTGGTCAACCAGATTTGCTATCAGGTGATGGGATACGATGCAGTGGTATCCATGGCAGCAGAGGCAAGTGAGATGGAACTGTGTATGGCAGAACCAATCATTGCCTATGACCTGCTCCACGGGATGATGATCCTCAAAAATGCCTGTGTTACTCTGGCTTCGCGATGCATCAACGGTATCGAGGCAAATCGCGATGTCTGCAAATCTTATGTTGAAAACAGTATCGGCCTGGTTACTGCTATGGTACCTGTTATCGGATATGAGCCTTCTGCCGCCATTGCCAAAGAGGCCCTTAAAACAGGCAACAGCGTATATAACCTGATCCTTGAAAAAGGTCTGCTGTCAAAGGAAGAACTGGACGAGCAACTAAAACCCGAAAACATGACAGACCCGCGGGAAATTCCGAAAAAATAGGATTTATTTTTAAAGGAAACAACAAATAAAAAGTGTGTTAGCTGGTATCGGACATCTGTATTTGCTTTCCATATAAAAGCGGTAATACGTTAAAAAAGGCCTATTCCTGAAAGTCACAAACAGGTATGGGCCTTTGAATTACGTTAATTCGAGTCTAAATGGATGTAAAGAATCAAACCATGAGAGAAGAGTATATAGCAAGGATAAACCGTGTCGTTGACCATATTGAACGGCACATGGACCATGAACTTTCTTTGGAAGTACTTGCCAATGTGGCATGTTTTTCTCCGTTTCATTTTCACAGGGTCTTCAGGGCTATCATAGGAGAAACTCTCAACCAGTTTATTAACCGGGTTCGCCTGCAAAAAGCTGCAAGCCAGCTGGTCTCCGATCCTAAAAAGTCAATCACGGAAATTGCATTTGACACTGGGTTTTCAAGCTCTGCCACTTTTGCGCGATCGTTTAAAAAGTATTTTGGAATGAGCGCCAGCCATTACCGGATAAAAGGCAAATCACCTGATAGCAAGAATTGCAAACCCAAAAGCAAGAATGGTAATCAGGTTAGCAACATCGGTGAAGAGATTATTCGTTCCTCAAGATATGTTGACACCGTAACCAAAAATCTTAACTGGAGGATCGAAATGAAAGACAATAAACCACTGAATATCGAAGTAAAAGAAATGCCTGAAATGCAAGTGGCATATGTTAGACATATGGGACCTTACAAAGGAGACAGCCAGCT
>JAKSAU010000842.1 GCA_022361535.1 Desulfobacterales bacterium | reverse complement strand
TTTATCCGCATATCTTTTTTGTTTGATCTGGTTAAGGGCGGACCGGGCGTTTTTGTCAATGTCCACCACTTTGAATTCAAAAATGTAAACCCTGCCTTCCAGTTGAACCGTCATGTCAATGCGGCCGTGATTGGTCGTGTCTTCCGGGGTTACATCCAGGCCTAAAGCTGTAAAATAGCAATAAAATATGGAAGCGTAGTAGCCCTCGTATTCGGAAAGCCTGTTTTTTCGATACCAATCATGGGGGATAGCGGCGAAAAACGCACGGAAAATCTGCTCAATTCTTGATAAATCCCCTGTTTCAACGGCTTGATACAAGTCGATTTTATATCTTTCATATTCCGACCGCCTGGACAATAGATAGGCAGAGACGGTATCCGTAAAACTTGATTTTACTTCCAGGTTCGGAAAATCCAGACGGTAGACGGTGAGCTTTCCAAGTTGGCGTGTCTCCTTTATGGTAAGGTATCCGGTTTGAAACATGATGGTTTCAACTTCTATTGCGTCTATATCAAAGCTCCCTAAAAGAATTTCCGTCGCGATCGTATCCTGGAGCGAGGGGACAAAATACCTTCCCGAAAGAATCAATTTGATCAGGAACTCAGGGGTGCCCGTTTCAAACCAGTAATTGCGAAAGACGCCGGTGCGGAAATAATTGAGGATGCTAAAGGGATTATAAACGTTCTCCCCAAGCCAGGCATATCCATTGTACCACCCGCGGATATCTTCCAGTGGCTTGCCTTTCAGGTGATTGGAAAAAACCTTTGCCATCTCGGCCTCTGAATAACCGCAAATTGTTGCGTATTCGGGGTCCAGGGAAATATCGGTCAGATTGTTCAACCCGGAAAACAGGCTCACCTTGGAAAATTTGGATACACCGGTAAGAAAGGCAAACCGAATATCAGCATCGCCGTCTTTGATAACGGAATAGAAATTTTTCAACCCTTCCCGAATTTCATGGGCCAACACATTGTCAGAGATATTGTCCAGAATGGGCTTGTCATACTCATCAATCAGGATAACGGCGCGCCGGCCATATTTTTTTGTGCTGTTTCGTATCAATTCCCCAAAATATCCCGGGATGTCATTGGGTTGCCGGCAGGTGATTCCAAGGGCTGTCTCGTTTTTATAAAGGAGGTCCCCGATTCTTTGATCAAGTTCTTTCCGGCTCTTGATCACGCCGCTGCCAAAGGAGATGTGGATCACGGGATACTGCTTTTTCCAGTCCCAGTGATCATGCAGCCACAGGCCGTTAAAAAGATCCTGGTTCCCTTCAAACGCCTCTTTAAGGGTATCGATAAACAGGGATTTTCCAAAACGCCTGGGACGGGAAAGGAAGTAGTACTTTCCCCGTTGGTCAAGGTCATGGACAAACCTGGATTTATCCACGTACGCATAGTTTTCTTCAATAATTTCCCTTAAATTGCTGATACCGACAGGCAGTTTTTTCATGGTCACATCTCCAGGGGCTTTGATATGTTTCACTCTTTAATATATCACGGCCGGGCAAATCCTTTATATCTCTTTATTGATACCGGATTATTACCACAAGGGTATGATTGCTTCAACGCCAATGCAGCTCCTGATATTTTACCGGCGTGTTTGCGTCCGGTATAAAACAGGGTAATCTGCCTGCCATAACCGATTCGGGAGATGATCCCCTTGGAAATGATCCCGAATCTCGGTGAATGTCGAAATCATGTGTTGCTGTTTGGGGCATGACGGAACCGGTAATGGTGATAAAATTGAAAGGAGGGTCAGAGGTTAATCGCAGAATGAAGTTGATTGTTGAAGATATAAAACATATGTTGAGAATATAACTATGACCGCAAATGGCCGTTGGTATCTATTTTGCTGCAGTTGAACAAAACAGTGTAAAGATTTTCACCGTCAATTCAACATCCCCGATCATCTTCTTAAATCGCCGGCAATATTTTGTCATTGCTCTTTGCCGCTTCCGCCATCTCATTTTGTACAACCTGAGCATCAATTTGTGAAAATCTTTCTGCCAGGCTAGAACATCCGTTGAGGATTATTTCCATATATTTGTAGTTTTTCAGGTTCTGTACTAACGGCGTATCGGCAAGGATTGCTTTCAACATCTTATTCAACGATCCCATGCCGGTTTTTTTCCGGCCTCGACGTTTCATATCCCGGAAAAATCTTTCCAGAATATTGTTGGTCCTTTGAGGTTGAACAGTGCACTTCCCTTCTATAGTGACAACGAGTATCGGATCTGCAAATAGTTTTTCCCAGTATTTTTCCATCTGTTTAACCATGTTTGAGTAGGTCTTTTCCCTATGTTTGTTGCCAAGAAGCCAGCTCTTAAACGCAGTCACTCTCCCTTCTATGGTTTGTATGTCCGTGGAATCGCCATTTTCGTTGATACCGTTTTTATCTTCTGGTAAAGCAATGCGCATGGCACGGCGAAGCTTGTCAAACACGTTTGCTTTTGATTCCAGATCGTTTGCAAGGTCATTGAGTCTCTTATCCTCCGATACTTCAGAGACCGCCTTGTATAATTGGATTAAAGGCCGTTTCGCTTTTGCCGAATCGCTGAAATTGACATCCTTGATTTCGGTCAGCAACCTGTGAACGTCTTGGATACGGCGGTAAAAATCAAGATGCACACGGTCAAATGGGAAACCATAACCATTGGACAGTTTTGGATGCTCAAATATCCAGTGAATTAAAGCATATGCTAGAACCATTGGAATATGATCGGAATGAGCCGCCTGCCAATTACCACTCTGAACACTTTCAAGGATTCCGTCGATATCATGACAGGACGGATTAATTTTTCCCTCAAGGTATTTGGCCTTCCTTCTCAATGTCGGTCGAACTTTGAGCCTCTGCAATCGTTTCTGCAAAGCCCTATAGTCATCAGTCAGCAAATCTTTACCGATGTCGCGGAGAAAATGGAAATGACATATAAAGTAGGGAATACCTGGAAAGACTTCCTCTACCGCATTGATAATCCCTTTGCTCATATCATGTACGAGCGCCCGTGGTTCACCATACTGCTCTTTGAAGCTGCGGAAAAAGGGAATGAGTTCATCTTTTTTCTCAGATGGAATCTTGATCGAATTCAGAACCAGTTCCGAAAGTCCGTCAATGCCACAAAACAGATTAGGGCTATCACCTTCACACGTCCCGTCAACATGGAGAATGTATCCGCCCCTTCCTGTGAGAAGCTCTCGAAGAGCTGGTCTGCTTTGCCGGTGTGCCAGGGCAAGGTAAACAATGAACTTGCGGCCCAGAAAACTGATTTCCCGCTCAGAGATGAATATATTTTGGGTTGCCAGCTCAGCCTTGACCTCCTGGTTGCTACGGCAGCGAAGGAAAAGGGCCAACCCGACCTCAACGATGACATCAAATCCAAAAGTACCGCCTTTGGGTACGAGTTTGCGGAGCTGTTCAGATCGAAATTTTCCGTGTTGGTGAGGACAATACAACACTATTTCTTTAGCCAAAAAGGCGCCGATGTCCATGGTAACCACTGTCTTCGTTTCTGTTTTTTGAACATTGGCTGTAGAATGGCATTTGGGGCATTCTGAAATTTCAGGGTAAAAATGTAACGTTGGCTTTTTCTGAAAAAGTACATCTGCCCTGGTCTTGGTAATCAGCCTGCCCACGAGCTCTTTAAATAATTTCAGGGCAATGAATCCGGAATTTTTTTTAACAGCCCATGGTATTCTAAAAAGCCTTGGACAGCTGGTTTTGTTATTTTACTTTTCTTTATTTCAGGCAAATTCAGAATATCTTCCGCAGATATACCATGGTGTTTGATAATCGCCACAAGGATCATAATCGACTCCGGTGCAGAGATGGAAATCATCGCCGACCGGTTTATCAGTGCCTTTCTCTTCCGCACCTGATTATCAAATACCGGCGTGTTATCAGAAAAATACACATAGACACCGGCATGTTTTTCACGACAGATTCCAGGACAATTCCGGAAATGATGTAAAAAGGATTGTGGTGATAATCCAAGAAGTTCACCAAGCTGCCTACCTGTGAGTCCATCAGGCGAGGTGTTGACTAAGTGGACAATAGTTTTTTTGAGGTTGCCGTGTTTTGAAAATGCCGCCGTTTTGAATCGCCATATCCCATGAATATCAAACTGAGGAATTTCAGGCAGAGTGTAATATTTGCCATTTTGGTTGTAGCTTGTGTAGGCCTCCCACAGTTTAAGTTTTGCTTGGGCTGTTCTGGAAGAACAATCCAATAATGAAACTAGTTTTTTGAGGGTGAATATTTTTTGTTTCTTAACTGTTGACCTGGCTAAATCAATTTTTTGAGTATCGATAATAGGCATCGCGACCACCTGTTCGTAGTATATGTTATTTACATTCAAGAATAACATATACTACGAAATAATAACACAAAAAAAAGCAATGTTATTTGAAACATAGAGGATTTTGGGGATCAAATTTATAAAACATATACTACGCGAAGGGGAACCCATTGAATTGATGAGATGAAAAATCAATCGGTTAAAAAAATCCAACGGCCATTTGCGCTCATAGGTTCCATACGGTAAGTATGCAATCATTTTTTGTCAGGCATTTGCTACAATTATTGTTCATGCCCTGCCATTCCTTTATTCTGCTTCAGGGTTATCCAGTATTTTTTCTGATAATTTTTCCATAAGTTTCCTGTGTTTCTCTTTCTCTTTTTCAGTTACCGGACGGTCCGGTTTAGCTTCAAGGCGTACAGATGTGGCCGTTGTAACATGAATAGAAGCCAATAACCCTAAAACACTTGCGGTGAAATGGTCGCGAGGAAGTGCCGAAGTTTTATGATAAGAAGTTTTTAAACTTTTAGATCTATCTTTAATTTGATCTGTTTCAAATGAAATAGATTCTGGATTATGTCCGAAATCATTTCTTATCCTACGAATAATGTGTAGTTCGGACATCTGTGCTTTTGATATTTTTCCTAAGTAATATGCCA
>JAKSAU010000218.1 GCA_022361535.1 Desulfobacterales bacterium | reverse complement strand
TCCTCAAAGGTATACATCTCTTTGTTGACGATATCGGTGGTCTCTCCCACACCTCTCAAGAATAATTCTGTATGCTCAAAACTGGGAACCCGTACTTCTTTGTAGTTAAAGCGCCGGCAGACTTCCGCCATTTTTCGCTCGATATACTGCCACTTATAGCTATCGCTTGGCAGCACGTCCTTCGTTCCCTTCGGGGCTTTGGTTATAAGCATGATCTTTTTCCTTTTCTTATGATGATTTGTCTATTATATGGCAGTCTAGGATATCGGTCAACTCCGCCTATGAGAAGAATTTATCCTTCTTTTTTATGAGGGTATCAATGTTTTTGATATAGTGGTCTATGGACTTAGGGTTTGCTAAACGCACATGCCTATTTTCGTCATAATACATCCGCTTTGAGACACCACCGGCGCCCAATGCGATGACATTGTGGGTTTCCTCCATGATATCGATATTATAGACGCTTTCTTTCCCCGGTTTTGCAAATCCCACATTTTCAAGGTTACCGGACATAAATTTCTGACGGTACATATAATAGGGGTGCATACCCATTTGATAAGCCGTGACCTGCGACATCTCGACCATAGCTTCCACCATGCTTTGATTGGACAAATCATACTCGTCCATCTTTTCCTTCAGCTTCGATGAACGTTTGATAGCCAGTGTATGAACTGTTAGATTATCAATGGGTAACTCTTTTACAATCGTGAGTGTCTTTTCAGCATGATCCATCCTTTCGCCGGGAAGTCCCATGATGAGATCCATATTGATGCTGTCAAAGCCATAGTGAGAAGCTTTACTTATGCACTTTATGACATCTTGTGCAGTGTGAGGACGATTCATTTCTCGAAGTGTTTGATCATTCATGGTCTGTGCATTGATGCTGATACGATTGACATCGAGGTTTTTAAATGCCTGAAGTACGTCATCGTCAATGGTGTCCACACGGCCGGCTTCTACGGTTAGCTCCACAGCACTTGTCCTTAGAGTGTTGACTCGCTCAATGATAGCAGCCAAAAGAGAAATATCGATGGATGTGGGTGTACCGCCACCTATATAGATGGATCGCAATGTCTTTCCGCTTT
>JAKSAU010001250.1 GCA_022361535.1 Desulfobacterales bacterium | reverse complement strand
GCTCTGTTCCAAATTTATGGGGCATCTTTTCCAGCTTCAGGGCCAGGCCCAGCAAGGACTGGAATTTCCCATGGATTTTATGGATCTCACTTGTCATGGTGATGAGTGTATACTTGCTAAACACTGGTGTCAATAGTTTTATTATGGAGCATACTTAAGGGTTCGCCAAAATATGTTCCTTTATAATCCGGGAGGGTTAATTATCGGTAGCAACATCAAATGAACGTATTGTCGTTTGGGCACTTAGGTTCGTTTGTTTTAAGAAGACGGCATCAGACGGATTTTTACAGAAAATACGCCTAATGCCTTTTTCGGGCACAAACAAGCCTGAGTGTTAAAAAAGATCTCGTGTAACACTAAATAAATAGATCAACAGCATCCGCCGTCGCCGCAGGAAGCATTTTCTTTTCCTTTTATCCAGACCTGGATAATATAGGCGGCTCAGCCAACCCCGGGGCTGACATTCAATGCCCCGGTCGGACAGTTTTGCACGCAGGCACCGCATTCCATGCAGGCATTAAAATCAACAATATCCGCCTTTGTATCCTGCATTTCAAGAACCTGATGGGGGCAGACCTGGGTGCAAAGCGTGCATCCGACGCACAAGTCTTTGTCTAAGACCAGTGTGGCCACATCCTCGTAATGTCTAAAATCTTTCATTGTATTGCCTTTTCCTTTATTTAAAATGCCCCATAAATCCAGAAACCGCTTGATGCGAGGATGCCTAATAATTGGGCGGGAATATATCTTTTCATTTCTTTTTCAACCCCGGAGGGAGATGTAAATGGGGTTGTGCCGGTAAAATTCATGGCCAAGAAAGAACTAATGGTTGTGGTAAACAAGAATAGGGCCATTGAAGGTGCAATACCTTGGGCAGTTCCATTACCGGGTAGTGCTGCAAGCAAAAGCAGGCCGGTCACGCTGCCGGTAATAATACCTTTTAGGGCAAATTCCCTAACCGGTATAAATGGCAGAAGGGCAGGGGTGACAACAGCACCTGAGAATATGCCTGCTGTAAGTGCGCCTAAAGCGATTATTCCCCTTTCCCAGGCAGCTCCAAAAGAGAAAATACCAGGACCGAAACCTGAAAAAACAAACAGGATAAGGGCTGTGATCAGGGCCGGTTTGACAGCGATCTGTATTTCAACCGGGGTCAGAATCAGCCGCTCTAAAAATGTAAAACTCACCTTTCTCATATCAGGGTCAGCTTTACGCTTGTTTTTTAAAAAACGCGGCAGATCAGAGGCTTTGACAGGTCCGTAAATCACCCTGAACCCGGAATCTGACTTGACTTTTTTTGCAGAGACGCCTGTTGCACCTAACTGGGGTAAAATTAATCGTTTATGATCCACAACCTGGTCAAGCTTTACCTTTTGTATCCGAGAGACCAGTTCACTTGTGCCGAAAGTGCCTTTTCCTGCAGCACACCATACATTGATTCCCTTGGTATCAAGAACTAATATCCAGGCATCAATGTCGTCCAACTCCTTTCTCAGGTGGTCAAAAGTCAGTTTGAAATTGGCTGTCACAAGTACTTCAGAATCCTTATGGGGATTGCCTACAGCATAAAGTCCCGGCGTTACGGTATAGCGGTAACGATTGATCCCACACCTGACAATGGCTGTTGATATCCTGTCCCTGCGGTCTAATTGGGTGCTGATCCTTGGAACGTCTCCAACCGGGGTTTCCAAAAACTCGTCCACCCAGTGGCAAAGGGTGTAGCCTGGGCGTTCATGCCCGGTTTCATCGGGCAAGGCATCACACATTGTCGATTCCATGGACGGCATCAATGAGACGCCTGAGGTGGACAACCCGGATTTTTCTTTGTCTGTCATGGTACTCCTTGTTTATAAGTTGTTGATATATGTTTTAAATTTTTCCAATATGGTTTTATCCACACAAAAATAGGTTTTTGGCCCGTCAATTTCTCCGCAGACAATCCCAGCTTCTTTTAAGTGCTTTAAATGCTGGCTGATAGTGGACTGGGAATACGGGAAAATATCCACGATTTCACCGCAAACGCAGGTATTTATACTGATCAGGTGTTCGACAATTTTAAGTCGCGTTGGATGGCCAAGTGCTTTGAATATCTTTGCCAGTTGATCTGTTGTCATATTTTTTTGAATAACTCCTTATCGTTAATCGTGAATGAACGATAAAGGAGAAGCTAATTTATGTCAATATAAAAAATCAATCCAACTCCAAGGTTATGCAAATCTTTTGTAAACCCGTATTTCACTTTACTTAAAGGTGTTTGTCTGGTAATTTATTTAACACTTTTTACGGTTTTCTTCTATTTCTGTTGAATGTCCGGATCAGAAATAAAGGAGTAAGTTCATGGGGATGGCAGCAGAGTATTTTGACAACGGCAGTTCTTTTATTGCCATTGATCCCTTATCCATCAATCCTGAATCTCTCACAGATTTTTCGTTGTTTGAAAGATATCCCCGCAAAGACGGTTTGTTTCGGTTCCGATGCCTGCTTGTAGATACGACCACCATTGATAAACAGAGGCTGATGGACATCCTTGAAAACTGGGAAGAAATTTACATCCACAAAGATGAAGCCCTTTTGTATAAAAGTTATGCCAAGCAAAACCTTAAATTTATACTTAACCATGAAACAATTCGTATTGAAGAGAAAACAAAAATCCTGGTTGCCTTGACAACCGAGGTGATAAAGGGTGCCTTCACTTCACAGTTTTCCCTTGAAGCAGATTCAGATAGAATTCTTCAAAACCTTGAGAAATTGATTTCAAAGGCGGTTGATTTTTTATCAAGTGTTGAATCCCTTAAGGGAATCGCTAATCTCATTGGCCATGATTACGATACCCATACCCATTCTGTAAAAGTCGGCTGGCTTTCAGCCGTTTTTATAAAATCAAACCAAGACCTTTTCGGCTCTCCTGATAAGGCGCGTTTAAAGGAGATGTTGCTACAGGCATCGGTGGCAGGATGTCTTCATGATATCGGCAAGGTCAAAATACCAACAAATGTGATCAATAAGCCCGGCCGCCTGGACAATTTAGAATACCTTCTCATGCAGTCGCACCCTTCTTATGGCATCAGCCTATTGTTTGAAAAAAAGCTGCCAAAAGAAACCATGCAGACAATTTTATACCACCATGAAAATGAAGACGGGAGTGGATATCCAGGCAACTTGGTTGGAGATCAGATCCCTTTGCCTGCAAAAATCTGTCATATTGCAGATGTGTTTGATGCCCTGACATCTGAGCGTCCTTATAAAAGGGCGAAAACCCCTTATGAAGCGTTAAAGATCATGGCAGGTGACAATCCTTATCTGGATACCTTGAAAAAATTTGAGGCTGAAGCCTGTGAAAATATAGGGCCCCCATTGGTCACGATTGTTAGAGATGATTACGAGGCCAAGCTGCGCCGCCTTCGGGAACGCGAAATGATGGAACAAGAAGCTGATAAACGTGTTGAGGCTCGTGTAAAGCTCAGGGATAAGGGGATGTCCCATTGTTTTGATGTAGAGTTGCTCAAACGATTTATCATCACAATGAATAAGTCGGAAAGCTTTGATTTGTCAGGCTTGCTATGATGCATTTATCCCAAAATACTCAAGGATCACTTTGAGTATGACCATTCCATGGCAAGATCCTTCCGAATTTAAAGAAGTTTTACGTTTTTTTGATCAGGTAAATAGCGCCCGTAGCAGAGAGCTTGAGCCTGTAAGGGAAGCTGCTGAAAATATATATCTTTTATTTACTGAAATGAAACCGTTTTTGGATCGTGCCTGCCAGTTTACCTGTCCCGAATGCCTGGATAATTGTTGTGTTCGAGCGACCATCTGGTATGATTTTCAGGATTTGCTTTATCTGTATTTCGGGCCTGTAGAAATGCCTGAACAACAGATTCAAAAAAATGTTGTGCTTTCAGGAAACCAATGCAGCCAACTGGGAGATCAAGGCTGCAAACTTGTGCGTCAAGAGCGGCCGTTTATCTGTACTTGGTATTTTTGCCCGGATCAAAAAACAATGTCAGAATATCCGCACCTGGCAGGACTTACAGAGCAGATAAAAAATATGCGAACAAAGATGGAAGAGGCGTTTTACCAGATTACTGCATAGTAAAAATTCTCCTTTTAGAGGATGACTAACGGATATTATGGACAGATCTCAGTTCGATATTGCTGAAGAAAAGACCTTTCAGGCGAATAGGGACATATCTAAACGCTCCATTACAGGCTGCTATATTTATCTGATCATTTGGTTTTCAATTATTATTCCTCACGGATTCTACGAGAACAGCCCGAAGCCCTGTTTATGGATGACGTTGACTTTAATACTGCTTGCAGGGGTCAGGGTCTGGTTGATTCTGAAGTTCGACTGGATATTTCAAAAAAGTCAAACGTTGTGGAAAGCTTTATTTTATCCCGTTGTCTGGATCACGGCACTGGTTTGGGGTGGCTTTTCCGCGTTGACGTTTGTTAAGCCGGAATTCGATTATATGGGGTTGGCATTCATGGTGGCCACAGCCGGCCTGACCGGCGGGGGAGTGTCGGCATTGGTTCCAAGCAGGCTGCTGACATTGGGGCTGTTAACAGGGCTTCTTGCTCCCGGAGGTGTTGTTTTACTTTTATCCGATGGTCATAATGTATCTGTTGGTATTATTTTTGGGGTTTACTGGATTGGAATGGTTGCAGTCACCAAAAATCAACACCAAGAATACTGGCAAGCGCTGGATGCTTCTTTTTTAATTAAAGAGTACGCCGCCGAACTGGAACAATTAAATACACTTGACGGACTGACAAGTCTGAAAAACAGGGTGTTTTTTGACCAAACATTGAAACAGGAGATGAAACGGGGCCTCAGGAGTCGATCCCACTTGTCTTTGCTGTTTATTGATATTGATCATTTCAAGAAAATCAATGACAGGCACGGACATCTTATCGGAGATGAATGCCTTCGGCGTATCTCAACTTTACTCAAAGAAAATGTAAGAAGAGAAACAGATACGGTTGCCCGTTACGGCGGGGAAGAATTTGCCGTGATTCTGCCAAGCAGCACTAATGAACAAGCGCTTGCTGTGGCAGAGAAAATTAGGCAAAAAGTAGAGACAATGAACCCGCGGTATGGGCAGGCAGATATTGCACTGACAGTTAGTCTGGGAGTGGCAAGTGTTATACCTGAACTTGGTATGTCTGAAGAGGACCTGATTGCCATGGCAGATAATAATCTTTATAAAGCAAAGCATAGTGGCCGAAATCTAGTGTGCGGATAATCAGCTTATATAATATTCGAAGTTGAATTTTTAGATTTTGGGGAAAAGATAGAACCTGTAAATAAAAAAGTTGCTGGTCTAAAGTTTTCCTTTGTCTGTTCATTGGAGTGGGTTTGTGATAATATCCCGGAATTTAAACCAATACGTTAAGGAATAAATGTGACAGAGTTAAAAGGATCACAACGTAAATATCTCAGGGGCTTGGCCCATAAACTTAACCCGTCTGCCTTTGTAGGACAAAAAGGGGTAACATCTTCACTTATTGATGAGATTGATGGGGCGCTCAACGCG
>JAKSAU010000988.1 GCA_022361535.1 Desulfobacterales bacterium | reverse complement strand
ACGCGCCGCACGGGGGACGCGTCCTCTCCACGTCCTATGACGACGTGGGCTATTGCTAAGAGTTTGCAGTAACTAGCTCGTATTAGGGAGCTTGTGGTAAGACCACGGTATCAATGACATGTATGACGCCGTTACCCGCTTCTACATCGGTAATGATGATATTGGCAGAACGTCCGAGGTTGTCGGTGAGTACACCGTTGTTCTGCAATAAGTTTCCACCTTTAAGCATCGTTATAGATGATGTTGCCAGTACCTCGGCCGCCAATTGCTTACCCTTGGCCACGTGGTACAACAGGATGTCGGTAAGCAAAGACTGGCCGAGGTTGGCAATCGTTTCTGGGGTTAAATCTAAGGCTGCGAAGGCGTCATCGGTCGGTGCAAAAACGGTGATTGGTTCATCACCTGCTAAAGCGGCAAGAACCACTGGATCGGCATTAAGCACAGCCGTTAGTAAAGTGTCGAAGACGCCAGCATAGGGACCACTGGTATTCAGCGCTAACGCCAGCTGTTCCAAGTTCTTATAGAGCGGTTTGTCTTGTTGTAGTATGGTTAAGGTGTCATTTTCCAAAGAACCGACAACATAGAGATAGGGTGTCTTGAGGGTATCGATATTCAACTTTGCATGTGCAACGATAGGATGTTTCGTGCCTGCTGGAGAGATATTGATCCACATGTCACCCGCCATCGATTCGATCACACCTTGCTGTCCATTCACTACATCACTTAGAGCGTTGTAGCTGCGATAGCCATCCAAGAAGGGCGTGCGTACCCGTACATCCACATCAGGTGCGTTCGCAACATGATGTACGAAGAGGGGGGGGGATTGCGGATAGCAATTAAGATCGTCATTGTCAAAGACGCTGGCGGTAGGGGCGCCAGTCTCACTGAGATGTGCGACGATCGAGACATTACTTAAGGCAGAGAGAGTCACGGCGGCTTCGATCACAGGACTGTTACTGCCAGGCGTTTCGGCATTGGCCGGTGCGATAGCGATATCGTATATACCGGGTGCTAGTGACAGGGGGGCGGTGAGCGTGCCGAAACGGAAATCGGT
>JAKSAU010000413.1 GCA_022361535.1 Desulfobacterales bacterium | reverse complement strand
TGGCCTTGGCCTGACGATGGTCTCCGCCTTCAAGGGTAACCACTGAGCAATCCACATCCTCCAATGCCTTTTTCACAGTGCCGAAAGTATCTGCTGTAATCACATGGATATTTACATTTTTAGCATGGCGGTTCATCTTTTCTTTTATTCCGGGAACCGGAATACCATCCACAGCAATAGTACCGTTATAATCAAATAAGAGGTTATTAATTTTAAGTTCTCCCACCCCTGGAATATTAAACTGTATCATCCCAAAAAATTCCTTTTTCAACGTTGAGTTTTAAAATTCAATCAGGCAACTCGAAGTTCACGTAAAAGATCTGCAGGTGTCTGGCCAAAGTAGCGTTTAAATTCCCGGCTGAACTGTGACGGGCTCTCATACCCTACCCGGTCTGCCGCCATATATGCTTTCATATCTTTTTCCACGAGCAACTCCCTGGCCCTGGTCAGGCGGATCTTTTTAAGATACTGCATGGGGGATTCTGCCGTGATTTCTTTAAATACCCGATGAAAGGCTGAGGCACTCATATTCACCTTCCCGGCCATGGTTTCAACATCAAGTTTTTGTGCATAATCGGCTTGAATCATCCTTAACACGCCTGCAATCCGGGCAAAATTTCCATTGTGGACAGCCAGGGCATGCAAAAGAGGCCCCTGGGTCCCGCATAATACCCTGTAAATGATTTCCCGGACAAGTCCGGGCCCAAGAATCCTGGTTTCGGTTTCCTTGGTTAACACGTTTAAAAGTCTTGCCACAGCATCCTTTAAATCATGGTCCATGGCTGCCGGACCGATCCCTTTTGGCAATGCACCGCGTACAGGTATCGCCGGATATTGGGATTCACCCAAATTTGCAATCAGTTCATGGAGAGTCGGTATGTCTACATCAATATACATACCCATCAGCGGGGCTTCTGGCGTGGCGAACGTTTCGCACTCAAAGGGCATGGTTACGGACACCACGAGATAATTATCTGCATCATATTGGAATATCTGGTCCCCCAGATAACCAATCTTATGCCCCTGAAACACGATACTGATGCCGGGGTCATAAAGCAGGGGAGCCCTTGGGATATGGTTCAGTGATTTAAAAAACCGTACCCCGGTTAGCCGAGATTCTGTGAACCCTTCTCCAATAGCAAACCGTGAGGCAAGTGAACACAGGTCTGACATTTTTATTTCCCTTCCTCCATTAAATTTAACGATTTAGACACTCATAGTATCAAATACAGCATGAAAATTCCATGAACAAGCAGAAACAGGCAAGATTTAGGCACAATTATGCATGCAGTTCATTATCTAAACATTTTGTTGAAACCGCCCCGGTCTTTTAACCGGAGCACAACCACTCAACATGGCTGCCAACTGACCGACATCTTTTATAAAACCTTGATTTTACAACCTGTTCTGGTAGAATCAGGATAAACACACTTTTCAGATACCAGACCGTTCTCTAAACAAATCTAACGCAATTACCATCTGGAACAACATCGGGAAGGATTCCGGGGGAGGAGGTAATATGGAAAAGACTCATCGTATCCTGGTTGCTGACGATGATCAACAGATACGGGATATGTTGAAAACCATGTTAGGCAGGCTCGGATATGAGGTAGAAACTGCCTCAGACGGATTCGAAGCCCT
>JAKSAU010000672.1 GCA_022361535.1 Desulfobacterales bacterium | reverse complement strand
TTGAGCAGATACCCGTCGACCTCTATTTCAGCCACTTCGTAAACAATATCCCGCTCACATTCCGCAGTAATCATGAGCACAGGCATATCTCGAAGCTGGGGATCGGTTCGGATTTTCTCCAGCATCTGTGCCCCCGTCATCACCGGCATTTTCCAATCCACAATGGCCATATCCACCTTCTTTTCATGAAGGATATGTAACCCGGCTTTACCGTTTTCAGCAAAATATATATTTCTGCCGATGTTAAGGTGTCTCAAGGTTTTCTTGATTATGGACCGCATGCTTTTCATGTCATCCACGATCAGCACGGCCATATTTTCAATATCTATCATCTATACTTCCGAAACGATACGAGCCCCAATATCAAGTGGTCTATATCAATGCATAATTTTAAAGTGTCATGATGTCATACCATGACTTTTATCATATAATCAACATTTAACAGATACAGTTCCAAGGCCATCGTATCTGCAAACACCAGATCTGACATTCCGGAAAGAACTGCCGCTTTTTTCAATGGTTGTTTCAAATTATGCTTCATATATTAATGATTACGTTTCGCACAGGAGTTTAATTAGAAAAAAACAATAAACAAAGGAGGGTTCAAGCAATTGGATAGATCATTTCCTGGCGGTAACCTGTAATAACCCGGGTGTATCCTGTCAGCATTTTATCTGTTTCAGGGCAACCTGTGTCCAAAAGGAAAGGGGCGCCTTGAAGAGACCCTATTTTTTCCATGGTAGCGCCAACTTTAATATTATCTTTTCCGGCCTGCTGTATGACCTCAGGGCTGATCTGGTGATTCCCCCTGCCGAACAGGTATCCCTGGCCGCCAATTGGGGTAATAAAAATATTTACCTTCCTGCTTTTTGTCAGCTCAAGCAATTCCTGTTCGGAAACATCTTTGGCAATCAATTTTTGATTTTCAATTACATCTACCCCGAGCAGACTGTGCTCCAGACCCAAATTCTCCATGACAGGCCGGGTGGTCGTACCGGGACCGATAAGGTAAACTGCATCGGGCTTCATTCGATCGAGATAATCAAGACAAATCTGATTTTGAGCAGCACGTTCCCCCAGAGATGTACCAGCCTTACGGCCTTGTATCTGTTTCGACTCAGGCACTAAAAGGTATCCGTAAAGCCGGGTCTGGACCTGGCCGTTACGATAAAGCGCTTCGTCAATATCCAACACTTCCCTGAGACTGGAACGGCTCCCCCTGCCCCGGACCACATCATGCACTACCCGGCCGGCAGCTTCAGGGGTTTGGGCAAATACCGGTGAATGAATTTTAACCCCTGCAGGGATACCCAATACCGGCAGATCTTCTCCGACAGCCCTATAGACATCCCGTGCCGTGCCGTCTCCTCCGGCAAAGACCAGCAAGTCGACACCGGCCTGTATCATAAGGGTTGCAGCATCTCTTGTGTCATCACCGGTGGTGTCACCTGTCACAGACATATCCAATACTGTCACATTAAAGCCGGCGGTCTTTGCCGCCTCCTCTCCCATCTTTCCTGGAGGTGTAAGAAGACTTACGCCACTATCAGCCGGGATCTGTGCCAGCATCCGTATCACCTTATTCCCAGCCTGGGGGCGGGCCCCAAGGGACTTGGCCAAATTTGCCAGGCCGTCGGTCCCTTTGAGCCCTACCCGTCCACCCATACCGGCAATGGGATTGATGATCAGTCCGATACGGATCATCAGGCTTGACCGCTCTTAATCTGGCCTGTCTTTTTCAAATAGGACCGCCAGGAAATGGCCCATTTTGCTGGATCATCCGACCATGAATCATCCACCTGATGACAAACGCTTTGATGGGGGGCTGTTTTAATAATTTCCGGGTTGTCATAGGCTTCCTGAAAAATATGTTTCAAAGTATTGATATACTCGTCAAGATCCTCTTTTGAAGGCGTTTCTGTTGGTTCCAGGGTAATGGGTTCGGGTATATGATAGGGATGATGGCTGGTCCAGTAATGCATACCAAAGTCCATCATTCTCCGCTGGATATCCCCGGACGTGATACCGGTATCCTGTGTCAATTTCTCTATTGTATACCGTACCTGCTCCACCCGCTGTTTGCCTTTGATGTAAGGGGCGTCCACACAAGGGATTTCCATAAGTTTTTTGAACAGGTAATTATTATTGAGCACAGCGACCTTGGCGGTTTCGTAAAGCCCTTCAGGCCCCATGCTCATAATCCAGGCATAGGCTTTGAGCACCACAGGAGCCACACCATACCATGAACGAACCTTACCTACGCAATGGGTATCATTCTTAAAGCTGTTATCAAATGCATATCCTATTGTGCCGTCCTGCTGTTTTGTTTCATTTATCAGTGGACCTGGTAAAAAGGATTCCAGCGCCTTGACAGCACCGGTTGCACCGCAGGCAGGCCCACCGCATCCATGGGGAGTGGAAAAACTTTTGTGTAGATTAAAAAAGCATAAATCAAATCCTGCTTCCCTGGCCCGGGTGACGCCGAGCAATCCATTGGCATTGGCTTGGTCATACCCGCAAAGCCCGCCGTGCTCGTGTACTAAATCTGTAAACGCTTTGACTTTTGGGTTGTATACACCGGTATCTTCCGGGTTGGCCACGAAAAAGGCTGCGGTCCTGGGTCCCACGGCCTCCTTAAAGGCTTCAAAATCCGGGTACCCGTCCTTGTCCGGACCTATATGGATAATCTTGTATCCTTTTACAGCAGGTGCAGCCGCATCTGAAGGGTGAGAATAAATTGTGGTGATAATCTCATCGCGCTGATCTGCTTCACCTTTGTCAGCAAAATAGTTTTGTACCACCGAGGCCATTGTCAGGATACCCTGGCTGCCGCCGCCCGGCTGAAAAGTAAACCGATCCAAACCGGAGATTTCCCGCAAAAAGCAATCGGTTTTGTGAAAAATCTCCATCATGCCCTGTACCGTTTCCTCGGGCTGTAGGGGATGGAGTTCTGTAATTTGAGGCTGTCTAGCCAGGACTTCATTAATCTTGGGACTGTATTTCACCGTACAGGTTCCCTGGCCGATTTCAATATTTACATCTGCCCCAAGGGTCTGTTGTGACAGACGCATATAATGGCGAAGAACCCTTGGCTGGGCAATTTCAGGCAAGGCTGCCGGTTCAGCACGGCGCATGGAAGAGGGAATATCAGATTCACCAACAGCATCAATGATTTCGCCTTCTGCCAGGGGAACATTGATTCCCCGCTCGCCAGGTGTACTCAGTTCAAAAATAATGGGTTCGTCCCATTTGGCCTGGTGAAAATTTTCCCTGACCGTTGCGCTTCTATCAATAGGTTCCATAGTTCTTTTCCTTAATCTTTTCAGGGGTTATTTTTCCAGGATCACTTTTAAGGTCTCTGCCAGGCGGTCAATATCTGCTTTGGTATGGATTTCAGTCACACAATAAAGTGCTGACTGACCTAACTTCTCAAAAACTGAAGACAAATCCTTGCCCCCGAATATTCCCTTGTCTAGTAGTACCTGATTGATCTGGCTTACGGTTTTACCTGTCTGGTTAAAATCAACTACAAATTCCTTGAATCCAGGGGCTGAAAATGCAGGCGCCTTTACACCGGGCAAATTGTTCAACACCATTCTGGCATAAGCAGCCTTTTGCACGATGGTTTCCCCGACCTCTGCCATGCCCTGGGGTCCCATGCTGGCAAGGTAAACACCGGCTGTAATTCCCCATAGGGCAGACTGGGTCCCTACATATTCTTTGCCATGTTCTCTATGGTGACCAAAAGACGTCCGGTCATAGGCCACATCGTCAAATCCGTACTCTCCTTCTTTGATTGTGGGCACCAAGCCGAACAGGCGAGAAGGAAACTCCATGACATAGCGTTCTTCATCCCGGGTTGCCATAAATCCGGATTGGCCGCCGCCGTAATTCATGTGAATGCCTAAAGGCTGAAGATCACCGCAGACAATATCAGCACCATATTGGCTGGGCGGCGCAAGAACGCCTAAAGAGATGGGATCAACAGCCACGATGCTCTCTGCACCGGCTTCATGGGCCAAATCAGAAATCTGCTGTCCCTGGATTTGAAGAAAACCCAAGAATGAGGGATTTTCAAAATACACTGTTGCAGTCCGGTCACTGATTTTAGCTGCCAGATCATCCAAATCCAACTGACCGGTTTCCGGATTATGCCCCACTTTTACAAGGCTGATATCCGGGCTGCAATAATTCTTTACTGCCATGAACTTATCCGGGTCCATGATATCAGGAACAAGAACCTCGTTCCGGCCAGTCATGCGGCAAGCCATGCGAATGGACGTGGCAGCAGCCTGAAACCCATCCATGGTCGGTACGTTTACCACTTCCATATCCACCAGTTCCGCTACCATGCTCTGGTACTCAAACAGGGCCTGGAATCGGCCGAAATCGTTATACATCTCGCCGCCGTATGCAGTAAGAAACTCTCCCCTTGAATTGATTTCGTCACAGATCGCCGGCACATAATGCTGGGCACAGCCAGCACCTAAAAAGTTGAGATACTCATCACAATGCGTGTTTTTAGATAAAATCTGCATGACATGGCGTTTGAGTTCAAGTTCGGAACCCATGGCCTTTGGCAGGTCCAGGTTTTGAGTCAGTTTCAAGTTATCGGGGATCTCTTCATGAAGATCTTCCAGGGACGACAGGCCAAGCTCTTTGAGCATGGCCTCCTGGGTTCCCAGGGTTGAATTGGGTATGTAGGGGTGATTTTTCAGGCCGTTGACTGCCATACACGTCTCCTTGCTGGTCATTTTAAAATTCATTTTATGCAAACCCATTGCCCAGAATCAGGCAATTGAGTGTTTATCCGGCTGTCCAAGATGAATAGCAGATTTCATACCATCATCTGACAGCAAGCAAGACAACAACCATAAGAGCTTGATTTAAAAGAACAAGTAACTTCCACAGCTGCCTTAGGTGTATGTATTTTTCATTTCCGTTTACATCACCCTTGGCCCGAATTGTCAGTTTTGTCAATTCTTATGCAAATTTGACAAAAAACATTGTCAAATGCATTTTTGCTGCGTAGGATATCATCGGTTTAGACAAAACATTAGGAGAAAAAATGGTTAATATCCATGCACACAAAAAAGATCTGACAAAGATTACAACCATCGTTAAAACCATGCTGGATGTGGATGTTGCCATCTTTGACTTAAACAGCCGGCTGCTGGCAGCAACTGACGAGTATTATAAGCAAAAAGGCCACAGGGTTCACGAACCGTCCATTCAGGAAGTTCTAACCAATGGAAATGTGGTAGTCAACAAACCCGGGCATATGGCCGCCTGTACCGGTTGCCGCTTTCTCGGCAATTGTCCTGCCAAAATTGAGCTTCTAAAACGGTTTGGCACAGGCTCCGGCCCTATGGGAGTGATGGCCCTGACCTCATTTACCCAGGAAGGGCATGACAAAATCACCCGGGAAACAAACCTTTACAGTGAAGCATTGACACTTTTCTCAAGCTGGATTCCCGACCTTGTATCTGGCCGGGATAAAGTTCGTGCACTTTCCGAGACAGAAGAAATACTTACCACGCTGATGGATATGTCAGAACATGCAATGATGACCATTGATGCAAGAGGTATGGTCACCCGGGTTAATGAAGGAGCGTTAAATCTATTTGCCTCCTGCGATCTGTGTACCCGGTCTGCCTTTCATATCTTACCTGAAACAATGGTAAACAAAATACTGAACAGTCATGCTGTAAAGGATGCAAAAATAAGGCTCAACAAAAAGGAAACATTTTTATCAGCCAGGCCCATTCATATCCATGACACATTCACAGGTGCCCTGCTTACCCTGTCACCGAAATACACCCACAAAAAGCAACGTCAACCGGCCAATTCCAGTAAAGTTCCCGATATTGGCTTTTCATCGATTCTTGGTAACAGCCCTGCCATAGCCGAGATAAAACAAACCGCTGCAAAAATTGCAAATTCCGCTTCGACCTTACTTATCACAGGCGATACCGGAACAGGAAAAGGTTTGCTGGCAAGGGCTATCCATAACACATCCGAACGAAGAACTGAGCCTTTTGTGCCTGTCAATTGTGCAAGCATTCCGGACACCTTGTTTGAAAGTGAGCTGTTCGGATATGAGGAAGGTGCTTTTACCGGCGCTAGAAAAGGAGGAAAACCCGGCCGGTTTGAAATGGCACACCAAGGTACTCTATTCCTGGATGAAATCGGAGAAATGCCTCTTCATCTTCAGGCAAAGCTGCTGAACGTCTTGCAGGACAATGCATTTCAGCGTGTGGGCGGGACAGAATTCATTCCGGTTGATGTCCGGGTTATCGCGGCCACCAACCAGGATATTGACACCCTGGTCAAAGAAAAAAAGTTCAGGGCCGACCTCTATTACCGTCTCAATGTCATCCCCATTGACCTGCCATCATTAAAAAAACGAAAAGCAGACATCCCCATTCTTTGTGAGGCTTTTATAGATATTGCCAACACCCGAGCGGGAAAATCCGTCAAAAAGATCTCTAAAAAAACAATGGAGTTGTTTGACGCCCACCATTGGCCCGGGAACGTCAGGGAGTTGATGAATATCATCGAATACAGCGTAAATATGACCAACACATCCACGATTACACCAGACGACCTTCCCCAAAGATTTCTTGACAGTGTAATCAAAGATTCAGATACCGCTCAAAACCAAGCTGTTGAGAATTCCAATAAAGCACCAGGCAATATCAGGCAAAAGGCAGCCATGGCAGAAGCTAAAGCCATTCTTGAGGGGTTAGAAAAATATGGACATGATGTCAGCGGCAAACAAAAAACCGCACAGAGGTTAGGGATAAGCCTGCGTACCCTGTACAGGAAACTAGGCGCCCTGGATTCAGCAGACCCGACAACCCTAAAAAAGGATAGAAATCCATATTTTTTATAGGTCAACGTTTTATGCAACTATGCAAAACTTAGGGTCTGTTTTAGTTCCTGATTGCCTTTCTTACAAAAATTTAATATGAAAAGAAGTATCTTTCATCCACGATCGCTTATCTTTCTCAAGCAATGGACAGTGCGGAGCCTTGACTTCCCAATCTGCATAGCATTCTCAAAACAGTGACCGAATTGAAAGCTTCGTCCCCACCGGTTAATCCATATTACCCGAAAAGATATATATTTTATTACGCCTTATTGGCGACGTAAAAAATAAAAAACCGTCGTATTTCATTTTTAATGCTTAAAAAAGTGAAGGAGGAGTTATGGAACTACCCAAACTAAGAGAGACTGTCACACAAGAGCAGGCGCTTTCGCTGTGCAAGCATTTTAACCTGGATTACCTGGTCGAACGCCTTGAGTCCAATCCCGGTAAATATAAGGATTGGGAATTTGACGGCTGCTCCGGTATTCCCGACGAACTAATGGGTCTGTTTACCGGATGCGACTGGCAGGATATCACTTATAAATGCTGCCTGCCTCACGATCTTGCATATGGTTACGGAGAACTAGGCAACGATATAGAAAGAGAGCGTGTGGATCTAAAATTCTACAGTGACCTGGTTAACAAGGCAGGTATGAAGAAATGGCTGGCATCAGCCTTTCTTGCAGCTGTCCGTATCGGTGGCAAAGAGAAACTCGGCCTGTCTTTTTCCTGGGGATTTGCCCATAAATAACCCTCTGACATAATGAGTCTGACAACCACATATAAACGAATAAAAGGAGAAAATAAGATGATATTAAAACGGTGCATCCCTTGGTTCTTGTTGTTGACCATCGTCTTGATGACGGCATCATGCACAAATCTAAAAGCAGTAAATGAATGGTCCAAGACATCCCTTGAGGCCAGCCAGTACAACCGGATTGTTTCCACCTATGCAGATACCCTCCAACGGATTAAAAAATATGACCCCGATGGATTGTATGCCGGACAAATTGACATACGTAAAAAACAGGTAAAAGCGTTGAATGAGATACTGGGTATCATTACGGATTACATGGCAGCCCTATCTGTTTTATCGTCCGACAGCACTATAAATTATGATAAAGATGTTGATACGCTGACCAAATCAATAAAAGAGTTAGACTCCGGCATTTCAAATGACACTCTGGGGGCTGCAGGGTCCCTGGTCAAAACGATCTTGGAAGCTTCAGCAAAAGCATATCAGGCAAAAGAAATTTCCCTAATTGTTGAATCAGCAGATCCTCACCTGCAAACCATATTAAACGGGG